>JADHNX010000018.1 GCA_016779365.1 Planctomycetaceae bacterium | reverse complement strand
TGATCGTGCGGAATTCACTCGCAACCGACGTGAGTTTGACAACGATCGCGAACGGCTTGATGTTGAACGGGGCGAGTTTTCGAAACAGCGGCAGGAGCTTGATGCCGCGCTGGCAAGGCTTGAGACAGAGCAGGGGGAGCTGGCTGAAGCCCGCGACGCACTTGCCGAAGAATCGTCGCAACTGGAAGCTCGAAGGGTAGAACTGGAGGACCAGCAGGCCGAGCTTTCCGCCGGGCGCGTGGAGATTGAACAGCGAGAGGCTCAACTGAAAAGCAGTCAGCAGGAACTCGAACAGAATGCTGAGGAGCTGCGTCTTGAGAAAGAGACTCTGGAACTTCGCCAGGCTCAGATGCAATCGGAGCAGGCAAAAATCGATGCCGACCGCGAGTGTCTGGATGAACGCGACGCTGAGATCGAGAAGGCGGAGCAAGAGCTGGCCGAACAGCGAGTCGAGTGCAATGTTGACCGCGACGAATTGAAAACTCAGCGCACGCAGCTCAACGAGTTGCGGACGAGCCTCGAAGCAGAACGAGGTGAAGTCTCGGCGGAACGCGCTCGGCTGGCTCTTGAGCAGGCGAAGGTCGAGTCGCAGTATGCGAAGATCGAAGCCGAGAAAACCCGCATTGATGCCGACCTCGCGCGAGTCGAAACGGAGAAGGCAGAGGTCGCTGCCGATCGACATCACGTCGACTCGTTGAAGAAAAAGCTGGAGTTGCTGGAGAATCAGCTCGGCGACGCTAAGAACGCGCTGAACGAAGACCGTGAAGCACTCCACGGTCGCATGGAAGAACTGAATATCGAACACGCGGACCTGCGCAAGGAGCGGCATCGAGTTGAAACCGGAAAGGTGGAACTTGCCGGGCAGGGGACAGAGCTGGCGGAACGCGAACAGGAACTGACGACACGGTTGGAGCAGGCGATTCTTGAGCTGAAAGCCGAACGCGAGTTGCGCGACAGTGATCGTCGGCGTGTCGCCGAGCTGGAGCAGAAACTGCTGACCGGCGACGGCGACCCGGACGAAGCTCAGCAGAATCTGATGGGACGCGTGGAAGCGGCGTTGAAAGAGCTGGAGACCGAGCGACTGCAACGAGATCAGGATCGGCATCGTGTCGCGGAAATCGAAAAACGAATGGCCGACGAACAGGCCGAACTGGCGGCGTTGCGGGCTCAGATTGCTCAGGAAGAAGAGAAGGTTCAGTCACATCGGATCGGTGTGTCGGCGAAAGCGGACGAGTTGTCGACGTTGCAGATGAAGCTCGCTCAGAAGGAGATGGAGCTGACTCGAATTCGCGAAGAGGTAGAAATCGAACAACATTCTGTCACCTCGCAGTTGGAACAGCTTGGGTCGGGACGCGAGAAGCTCAAGTCCGACTGGCAGCGTCTGGATACCGAGCGGGACAATCTGGTTTCGCAAAATCACAGCGTCAGTCGTCAGGCACGCGACCTGGCCGAACGCCTCGAAGACGCTATCGAGCAATTGCAGAAGGAACGGCTGGCTCGTGAAGCCGATCGAACTCAGCTCCACGAAGTTGAAGCAAGGTTCGAAGAGGGGCAGGAACAGCTACAGCAGATGCGGCAGCAACTGACTGCTGAGAAGCAGAAACTGATGGCTCGACAACGGCAGCTGGCTCAGAAAGAGACCGAGATCAAAGGTGCGTCGAAGTCTCTGGAAGCAAACCGCGAAGGCTTACAGTCACAAATTGCCGTGATGACCAGCCGTGTCGAACGACTGCTTTCTGAGCGTGACGACCTGGATAATCGGCAACAGGCGCTGACGCATGAGCTTTCTGAGACGGACGACGAACATCTCAAAGAACGTTTGCAGATGGCTCTTGAAGAGTTGCAGTACGAGCAGCGTGCGCGACATCTGGAGCGGCAACAACTTGCGCAAATGCTGCAGCAGTTCTCGCATGTCAAAGAAAAGTTGATTCAGGAACAGGAACGACTCAGCAAGGCTGTCACTGATCTGGCGGAAGACAGTTCTGATCGCGAGCAGACGATCGATCTTGAACTTGACTTTGATGACGTGCTGGGGAGCGACGAATCTGGCGAGATCAACCTGTCGGACGCGGGCGAGACGGAAGCGGCACGCCTGGAAGGACGAGTCGAAGAAATTGAGGCTGAAGTTGAATCGCTGCGTCTGGAGCGGGACGAGCTGGCTCAGCAGCGTGAGGAAACTGAAGAGGCGATTAACGAGTTGCTCGAAGCAGGTTCAGCAGAACTGGAAGATCTTTGGGACATGGAAGACAGCCTCGACGATGAATTGGACTTGGAATCGGAATCCAAATCGGCAAGCAAAGCGGAGTCTACGGCGAATGATGGTTCTGTTGACGCGGCCGTTGAAGACGTGAGTGAAAAGTTAAGTTTCTGGAAGTCTCGGCGGAAATCGAAGCAGAAGCCGACGAAGCGAAAGGTCGCGCTTTCGGATCTGGCGGAGGCGGCACAGGAAGCAGGGACCGACGAAGAAGAACAGTTGCAGGCATTCCGTTCGATGCTGGGGTCGATGTTCGGAATGAAGAAACCTGACGACGAAGTTTCTGCCGAGTCAGGTTTCGTCGAGAGTCCAGTACTCAACGCTGCTGACAACGGTGAGGGAACTTCGATCGAAGAGCCGGTCATCATTCAGGAACCATCGTGGGCTCGCCATGTGACACCGACGGAGCCGGAAGTTGACCGGTCCAGCTCAAGACAGGCGGAGCAGGGCGGGGCAGTCAAGGCAGATGATCGCCACGCGAAGAATCGAGATCTAGCTCGTCGCATGGCGATGACCTCGCTGCGCGAAGTGGCGAATCAGTCCGCACGAAATGCACTGTCCGAGCACACTCAAAGGAAGCTGAAGCGAAAGATGTGGATCGACGGTTCGCTGGCCTGTATCTCGATGGGCCTTGGTGGAGCGTTTCTGTCGCAGAATTTCGAACAGTCCATGTCCTGGAAGACGTACGGTGGTGTGGCGGTGATCATCGGAGTGATCGCGATCATCGAAATGTTCCGCACGTTCATTCGGTGGCAACGTGCGACGGCGATGAGGAAATCCGGTGGGACTCGTCGGACTCGTCGCCCCAGTTTCGAAGATCGATACGACCGTCACACTCCGGACACTCAACCTGCTCCGTCGGCAGCGTGGCCACCACAGCCGCAGCATTCGCACCAGCCCGCAACGGACAACGCTGAACTGAATGAAGTTACGGATTCGACGCCAGAGGAGCTCCCGGTCTAACCGAATTAGACACGGATCGCAGAATCGAGGACGAGGCGATTGCTTCGTCCTCTTTTTGTTTCCGGAGCGGTCGAACGTTTGCAGGATGCAGGCGAAGTCCTCCGTTAGAACCGGTTCAATTCGAGCTTCCTGACAAACACTCGCGGCGATTCAGATTGCGTTAGTCCGAATTCCGACTCAGTTGTCAGAAGCAGGTTAGATTCGAGACGTCAAACGCTCTTCAAGTGGTTCGACGGAGATTTCTGAGACGTTCTGATCGCGGAATCTCGTTGCCGATCAACAGTGATCGAGACAGTGAATTTCCTGGCCACACCTGAACTGACTCCCGGGATGAAGATCTGGAAGCCATGACTCGTCGAATCGTGTACGCGTTCCTGTCTCTTGCTGCGGTCATGCTGCTGGCCGCCGTCGCCAGTCCGGTTGCCGTCGGGCAGGACCTGCCGAACTTGCGACAGATGCTGCAACTGCCCGAGCCGATTCCTCACACTGATGCGGGCGCAGTTTCCTCTCCCGGTTCTGGAACGTCGATCAGTGACGAAGAACACTGGATTGTGAGCGCCAGGCACTGTCAGCAGCGATGCCATGATTGTGCTCATGAATGCAGTTTCGAGTACGTTCGCTCGGACTGGAACGGCTGTGCGACGGCTTCGTCGAGCGAAGACTTCCATCGCTGGCTGCAGCCGGGCGTTCCTGTCTGCATCATGGTTCACGGAAGTTTTGTGACGGCTGATACCGTTGCCGAAGATTCAAAGAATACTTTTCGCTGGCTGCGACACGCCGCTCCAGAGTTGCCGCTGCAAGTTGTTTTTCTTACCTGGCCCAGCGAAGGTCTGCTGACTCTGGATCCTGCCATTGCGGTTTCATCAGCGGTGCCTGGGATCGATGTTGCCATTCTCGGTCGGCGCGCTGAGTTCAACGGAATTCGTCTGGTGAAGTTGATCCAGTCGATTTCACCCGAGTCGCCGATTTGTCTGATCGGTCACAGCCACGGAGCACGCATCGTGGCTTCAGGTCTGAACCTGATGGGCGGCGGCGAGCTGTGCGGCCTGAAGCTTTGCGAAGGTCCGTCGCATCGGATTCGGACGATTCTTTTTGGGGCGGCAATCGATCACGACTGGCTCTGTCCAGGGCAGAGATATGAGAAAGCGTTGAACGCGACGGAGTGCCTGCTGAACGTTCGAGTTCGCAAAGACTGGGCGTTGATGGTTTATCCGTTGAGAAAACCGTTCTCTCGGCGAGCGCTCGGGAGTTCAGGGTTTACGGAAGAAGATCTCGAACGGTTCGGCCATCGAGCTTGCCAGGTGGCAAACTACGACCTGTCTGAGATGATTGGTTATGGCCACATCTGGCCCGAGTTTTATCAGCACCAGTCGATCGCCAACGAGCTGGTCGACTGGGTCTACTTCCGCGATTAGTAGCCTCATGGGCAAGCACCGACTACAACCTGAGCTTCTTGTTCAGGCCGTGCAGAAACATGATGGAGCGACGTTGTGGAAGTCGAGTGGGTGGTTTTCGATGCCGTTGGAACGGTGATCGATCCGGAGCCAAGCGTTGCTCACGCTTACCATTTAATCGGCCAGGAGTTTGGCTCCCGACAAACTCTTGAAGAGGTGCGGTCAGGATTCAAATCGGCGTTCGCGGAAACCGAGCGTCAGGACCGTTCGCCTGACACCGCCGGGCTGGTGACGAGTGCCGCCGTCGAGGAAGCTCGGTGGCGACACATCGTGGCTGCCGTGTTTCCAGAAGTCGAAGACGGAGAAGGCTGCTTTCAGCGGCTGCACGATTACTTCGCCGAACCGGCCGCGTGGCGAGTGTTTGACGACACTCTTCCGACGTTGCACTCGTTAAGCGAACGAGGCATCCGTCTCGCGATTGCCTCGAACTTTGACCATCGACTGCATCCGATCTGTGATGGCATCGCCGAACTCGGCTCGTTTGAAAAGCGGTTCATCTCGTCAGAGCTGGGCTTTCGGAAACCGTCTGCCGAATTCTATCTCGCGGTCGTTGCGGGGCTGAACACGGCTCCGGAGCGGATTCTGATGGTGGGAGACGGCCTGGAGAATGACGTCGAGGGCGCTTTGTCGGTCGGTATGAAGGCTGTGCTGATCGATCGAAAGCTGGCTCGCAACGGACACGCGGATGTTTCAGGACGCCCGTACGGGGTGATTCGTTCGCTGTCTCAATTGCAGGGGTTGCTGACGTGATTTACCCCTGGGTAGCCATTCAGCGAAACCCGCGATCGGGCAGTGGCAAGCGGCGAAGGTTTCTCTTCGATCTGGCTTCCGCCTTAAAACGCCACGGACTGCGACCGCACATTTTCTCCCGTCGTGAACTTCTTGCCGAGCGGTTGCGTGATCCCGAACGTCGAGCCGCACTGGTTGGAATCGTCGCGGCTGGCGGCGATGGAACTTTGGCAGACGTCGCCAATCGATTTCCGGGAGTTCCGGTTTGTCCTTTTCCGCTGGGGACTGAAAACCTGTTGGCAAAGTACCTGGGAATTCCGCTGGATGGCGAGGCAGCAGCAAAAATTATTGTGGCGGGGAACGTGCGAAAGTTCGACGTGGGGCAAGCCGGTTTGGGAACGAAATTTCTGATCATGGGCAGCGTCGGATTTGATGCCGACGTCATTCGTCGGCTCCATGAAAATCGCAAAGGAAACATTTCGCACCTGAGTTACGTCTCGCCGATTCTCAAGTCCGCGATTCAGTATTCGTTTCCGAAACTGACCGTGACCGCCGACGGGTTGGCCGAACCGCTGGAAGGGTCGCTGGTCGTGGTTTCGAACTTTCCGGCATACGCGTTCAAGCTGCCGGTCAATCCTGACGCTGAACCGGACGACGGTTTGCTGACTGTTCGAGTTTTTCAGAAAGCTGGCCGGTGGAACTTTGCAAAGTACAGCGCGATGGTTACTCGGAGACTGCACCTGGGCAGGCCGGACGTCCGCGTTTTCAAGACGTCGGAAGTGACGATCGAAAGTGAAGACGCAACGCCGGTCCAGATTGACGGCGACCCGCTTGGAGCAACTCCAGTCACATTTCGATGTCTTACTGGCGAACTGGAACTCTTTGTTCCGGAGGGCGTTTCGTAGATCAGACTCCGCCTGACTGCGCAGGCCAATAAAAAGAACCACGGAAGAAACGGAAAAACACGGAAGGCAGTGCGACCTTTGTGTGAAATTCTGTGTGTTCCGTAGTTCTAAGCTTTTGAGATTTCGTCAGGAAAAGTCTGACCTACAGATCCTGGTTTCCGTCGATTCGGCCGGCGACGGCCAGACCGAGAAGTCGCAGGAATCCGTTTTCGACCTGGATGCGGACTCGAAAACCATCCTTCAGGGTTCGTGCATCCAGCCTCGCGACGTCGCTGCCATCGGCTTCGAAGGCCTGGAGAGCCAGTGCGGCAAAGCGACCTGGCTGGTCGCGGTCCGACTGATTGATGTTGATCCATTCGGTCAGGTTGACGACGACCTGGAACGGCGCCAGTTCGCCTCGTTTCGGGCCAGCGTCGTTTCCTGCGGCGATGCGGTCGATGGCGGCTCGCAGTGTGGGAATTGCGTCGTCGCCGCCGACGGTGAACCAGAGTGCCTGGTTATCCGTGCCGAAGTAGAGAGCTGACTCGTCACCAAACATCTGCTTGTGACGAGGGTTTCGACCGTTTGAAACCAGTCGGTGAAAAACGATGTCGCCATAAGAGTCGACGCCGAGTTCGACATTGATATTAGCGTTGGTTCGGCTGGCCTTCTCGATGACCTCGCTGAGGCCAGAACCAAACGCTCCGGCATTCACAATCCTGATGCCGCCGATGATGACAAACTTCTCGCCGGGTTCACCGAAGAACTGAACGAAGCCATCCAGGTGTCCCTCTTTGATGGTTTCACGAACAGCGTCGAAAAGGTCCTGCGTCGATTTGAGGCCGGGGATGTCTTCAACCGCTGTGTCTTTCGGCAGGCCGGCGAGACCTCGGTTTGATTCCTGTTCGGTCAGTTTGAACAGGTCGAGCATTGTCTTGCGGGCCTGCTTGTTCAGGATGACCGAGAGGGAGCCACTCAACGGAACGCTGTCATCGATTGCTGGAGCGAAGTAGCTCGGTTTGGCGATGCCTTCTTTCAGCTCTTTCGCGAAAGCTGAATTGGGAGTTGCCTTGACGATGAGTTCGAGTGACGCGTTCTTCGCTGGCTGATCGACTTTGAACCCCAGGGTTAATTCTTCGCCGTCGCGCAGAACGTTCTCGACGAAATGCAGGTTGCCTTCTGACTGCGAGCGTCGCAGGTTGTAAACCGCTTCCGGCTCGTTATCGCGACGCTGCATCGAAGCCTGCGCAGAATTCTTAATCGTCAACAGGATCAGATCGCGAACGGCCTTCGGAGTTTTTTTCAGATTGGCCGATGCGCAGATGTCGTAGCGGTTGGCCAGTGGGCCGGCAAATTCTTCCGGCGACGCAAACGTGCGGTCGATGCTTTCTTCGTTCTGCCCGATGAATGCGTAGCCATCCTGCACGACCAGGAAGTTCGTCGGGCCTCGACGTGGGATCAGCTCGTAGAGATTTTCTTCGCCTGGGACCAGTTTCAGCTGAGCACCCATCGACGCGAAGGTCTGCCCGAGTTCTCCGATATCGGAAACGGGGAGAAAGCCGACAGGAATGGGAAGTGGGATCAGACCTTCCGATACGAAGATCATCAACCCGCCCGGTTTTGTCCGGTCAAGACCTTCGAGATCGCGGACGTTGGCGAGTCCTGCTCCGATGAGATCCATGATTTCGGGGCGTTCGACGTCGCCAAAGACGTAGCCGATGTTGTCCATGATGCGGTCAACGCTGGCCACGCAGACCGTGACGACTGGCCAGGCCGGCGCCGTTTCGTCGGTCGCATCCTGAGCGGACAATGTGCCGACGCCACTGACCAGAACGCTGGCGAGCAAGACAAAAACGGTGGCGAGTCGGTGTTTCGGCGGCGTTTTCTGATGACTCGATTGAACTGGTCGGTCGATGGACAACTGCACGATGAACTCCAATAAGAAGATGGGGCGAACTCTTTAGCGACTCGACAATACCCCGGTATCAGGCACGGCGTTTCACCCGGAAGATGAAACACCAGTTTCAAACGACTTCGGGACACTGATAAACACTGATCTCCACGGATTCAAATTAGCGAAAATCAGCAGTTATCAGCGTTCCCGAGATTCTGTTTCCGAAGACGCACCTGCGAGCGGAAACGAGGTGACTCGCTGGACGGAATGCCCAAGGGTATACTCGCCCGAAACGACCATCGCCACTGATGGAAGCCTCGCTGTAACTGAAAATGTGGTACGAGGTTCCACTCAGAATGCTCTTCATTCTCTGAATTATTTCCACCGAATTCCCATGTCCGAACGCACGTGCCGGCTTGTGACCCTCGGGTGCAAAGTCAACCAGTACGAAACGCAGCTCGTCAAAGAGACACTCCTCAGCAACGGTTTTCGCGAAGCTGCTGAGAACGAGGCAGCGGATCTGTGCGTCGTCAATACCTGCACCGTGACCGGCGAAGCGGATTCGAAGGGCCGGCAGTTGATCCGGCAGTTGGCTCGGAAGAACCCCGGCACTCGCACGATCGTGATGGGCTGTTACGCGACGCGCGATCCAGAAACGCTGCGAGGATTGCCGGGCGTCTTCGAGATTGTTCGCGATAAGCGAGAACTGCCTGACGTCTTCGACCGACTGGGGATTGTCGACATTCCGGACGGCATCAGCCACTTTGATGGTCGACGTCGAGCGTTCGTGAAGGTGCAGGACGGCTGCATTCTGCGCTGCACTTACTGCATCATCCCCGCCGTCAGGCCAGGTCTGCAGAGTCGAACTCCGGAGTCGATTGAGACCGAAGTCAGACGTCTGATCGACAATGGTTACCAGGAGATCGTGCTCAGCGGAATTCATGTCGGGCATTACGGAGTCGACACGACTCGGGGCAAGTCGGGGCTTCCGCCGTTTCGATTGTGGCATCTTTTCGAAAAGCTCGACCGAATTCCGGGCAACTGGAGAATGCGGCTTTCCAGTATCGAAGCGGTCGAGGTCAACGACGAGTTCATCAGCGCGGCGGCGAACTGCGAGCATCTCTGTCCTCAGTTTCACCCGTCGTTACAGAGTGGTTCTGAAGCCGTGTTGCGTCGGATGCGACGTCGGTATTCGATGGCGAAGTTCATGGAGAAACTGGAGCAGATGCGCGAACGTCTGGACCATCCCGCGTTCACGACAGACGTCATCGTCGGCTTTCCGGGCGAAACAGATGCCGAGTTTGAGGAAACCCTCGAAGCATGTCGGCAGGCCCGTTTCATGAAGATTCACGTGTTCCCGTTCAGTCAGCGAAAAGGGACTCCAGCTGCGGAGTTTCCCGATCAGGTGCCGTCGGAAATCCGCAAGGAGCGTTGTCGAATCCTGACCGAACTCGGACACGATCTTGCTGAAGACTACTATCAGACACTGGTTGGCCGGGATCTGGAAGTTCTCGTCGAGCGTGAATACCGTGACCGTCCCGGCTGGGTTGGCGGTTCGGATCGACGGTACGTTCCGGTTGAACTTCCGGGCACAAGTCACGACATTGGCACGCTGGTGTCAGCAAGAGGCGAAGTAGCCGGTCGTGAGCAGTTATTCGCGAATAGAATCGAGAATGCGCCGCTGGTCGGTATGACTTGAGATGGTTACGTTTCTGACCAGGCAGAATAGTCTGGCAACAACGGGTTTCATGACGAAACGAACTGAGAAAGGGCCGGCATGGGCCTCGAAGATTTTCGACCTCGATACATCAATGTGACTGAGCATGGCGACATCGTCGTCGTCCAGTTCGGCGTTTCGCACATCAACGACGAAGAGAACATTGAAGAACTGGGGCACGAATTGTTCCTGCTGCCGGACCAGTTCGGCTTTCTGAAAATCGTTCTGAACATGTCCGGGGTTGAGTACGTCACCAGTTCGGTCGTCGGAAAGATGATCACGCTGCATCGCAAGCTACATCGCAACCGAGGGAAAATGGTCATTTCAAATCTGACACCCGGTGTTCAGGACGTGCTCGATGCCAGCCGACTGTTGAGTTACTTCACGCATTGCGATGTCGAAGTGGCAGCGATCGCCGTCTTGAAAGCTCATGAAGATTTCGAAGGTGATTCAACGGTCGGATAGAATTTCGACTGTGGGCGAACGGCCAGTAAAGTCTTTCTATAAAAAGTTACGCGCACCAGGTACGCATCGTTCGGTGAGGTCTGCGGATTCTCTTTGGTTGTGGCAGACCAGCGGTGCTGGGCGAACGATTGGATCAAAGTCGTGCTGATTGCCATTGAAGGAATTGATGGTTCGGGCAAAGGGACGCAGGCAAAGTTGCTGCATCAGCGAATGCTCGATGCCGGACGAAGTTCCGAACTGATCAGCTTTCCCCGCTACTCCGAGACGCATTTCGGGCAGACTATTGGCCGATTTCTCAACGGTGAATTCGGCCAGCTTGATCAGGTTGATCCGCTGCTGGCGGCGACGCTGTACGCCGCGGACCGCTTCGAGTCGATCGGGATGCTGACTGAGTTGCTTGACACCAAAGACGTCGTCGTTGCCGATCGTTACGTTGCGTCAAACGTTGCTCACCAGGGCGCGAAGAAAGTTGGCGACGAACGAACCAGGCTGCAGGAATGGATCCTGAAAACGGAGCATGAAGTCTTCCGCCTGCCGCGAGCGCAGCTGGTCGTGCATCTCGATTTGCCAGCCGAAACGGCTCAGATGTTGATCGCCCGGAAAGCGAAACGAGACTACACCGATCAGGCCGCTGACCTGCAGGAAGCCGATCGCGACTACCTGGACTCGGTTCGGCAGGCGTATCTGGAACTCGCGTCGCGCGAACCCGACTGGAAGACGATTTCGTTGCTGGACGGCGAACGTCTGAAGTCGATTGAAGAAGTCGGTGACGAAATCTGGTCGGTCGCGAAGAGACGGCTCGACACGGGAAAGAGCGAATGAAGCTTGGGCAGATCGAACTGAAATCCGTTTCGGGTGGATTGTGCCATCTGGATGCCGGCACGCTTTACGGAGTTGTTCCGCGTGTCCTTTGGGAGCGAAAAACGCCACCCGACGAGAAGAACCGGATCCCTCAGCAGACGAACTGTGTCGTCGCAACAATCGATGGACGCAACGTTCTGATTGATTCCGGTTATGGCTCGAAACTCCCGGAGAAACAGCAGCGTAATCTGGCTTCGGAAGCTGGCGATCCGCTGTTGCAGAATCTGAAAGCTGCGGGTTTCACGCCGGTAGACATCGACGTCGTCGTTTTCTCTCATCTGCACTTTGATCATGCCGGAGGCGGTACTTGTCTGAACGAAGCCGGAGAGATTGTTCCGTCGTTTCCGAAGGCCGAGTACATCGCGCAGCGACGCGAGTGGGTGATGGCGACGTCCGGGTTGCCTGAACTGCGCGGAGCGTATCCTCAGGAGAATCTGCTTCCGTTGCAGGCTTCCGGTCAGTTGAAACTGGTCGACGGCAACGTCGAGATTCTGCCCGGACTTCGAGCCATCGTGACGGGTGGCCACACCGAAGGGCATCAAGCTCTGGTGATTGAAAGTGGCGGCGAGACTGCCGTTTTCCTCGGCGACATTTGCGGAACCCGGATGCACCTTCCGGTCCTGTGGTGCATGGCCTACGACACGAATCTCATGCAGACGCGTCGCGTGAAAGCAGATTTGCTGGGCGAGATTGCGGATCACGACTGGCTGGCTTTACTTGATCACGATCCGGACTACGTCGCCGTTCGATTGAGCCGTGACGATCGATCGGACTTCGTTGCGTCCGAGTTGATCGACTCGCTGTAGGCTGACGCCGCCCCGTTGTAATGGTTGTGGGGCCGTGGTTGGTCGAAGCTTGAGCTGACTCAGTCGCATCCCCTTTGTCCGTCGCGACCGGTACGGCTCGTCGAAACGAATTACGAGTCAGGAGCCGAACGACTGGATCCTGCACAGCATCACGTCAGCAAGCCTTGTTGACTTCGTCCGATTCGTTCTTGTCGGCCTTTGTAATTTGCCGATTTCTGAGAGTGATTCAGCTCTGTTTGGCGACGTGCGCCGGCTGGAATCTGGTCGCGTCGGGCGACTGTTCTGACTTGTGAGGATTGTGAGAGGCAACAACGATGGGCAGCGATAGTCGAGAACTGGATCTGGTAGCAGAACTGCGTTTGCGACAGTGGGCTCGCCGGAATTATGTGCCGGCTGAGCAGCGTTCCGACTCTGACTGGCATGCCGTCGTGGTCAGTGAAATGCGGCGAATTGATCGGGAAATCGGTCGCGCGGAGCGTATCCAGGAGATTGTGACGTCAGCTGGAATCGTTCCGCTTGAACGCTCCCAACATCAGGCCACTCGAATCGACGAGCCGCATGATGACGTTTCAGTCCCAAAGATGCATTTTACGATGTCGGCAGATTCGCAGGTTGAAACGTTCACGCCACAGTACGTGTGACCTGATGCAGAATCGCGACGAGCGACCTTGGAAACGAGCCCAAACATAGCGATCAATCGTCTGGACATCTCAAGGTTGCTCAGGGAAGCCGATCGACTGGACCGGGTTTTGCATTTTCAGGCAGCGGCACCTGAGTCGGTGACATGAGATATCCGATCAGGTCGCGAACCTGGTCTTCTTTGAGAACGTTCAACAGGTTCTCGGGCATCATCGACAGTTTCGAATCCTGCATGATGTCGATTTCGTCTCGCTGGATCGCGACCTGCTCGGTTACCGTCTGGATGGTGAGCGTTTTTTCGTTCTCTGCCAGCACGACGCCGTTGAGGACTCGACCATCTTCCAGCAGCACGACTCGCATCTGGAAGTTTTTCGAAACAGTTGCGCTGGGGTCGGCGATGTTTTCCAGCAGGTAGTTCAGGTTGTTTCTCTGAGCACCGGTCAAATCGGGAGCGATCTTTTTCCCTTCGCCGAACAGTGTGTGGCAGTTCGCGCAGGATCGGCTGAACAGCCACCGACCGTTTGACGTGTCTGCCTTTGCAAGCGTCTCGGATGAGAGCAGCTTTCGAAGCTCGGCGATCCGTTCCGCTTTCTCCCGAGATTGTTCAGCCAGTTCGGGCCAGAGTTCTGCGACTCGACCGCTGATGGTGTCGTTGCCGTAACTTTGCATCTGTCGCAACTGGAACGCCGAGACTTCATCGCGATCAATTTTGTTTGTGGCGACAGCGTCCAGCAGGACGGTCGCGAACGCGACGCGCGAGACAAGTGTGTTGATGGCTTCTCGTCTGGCAGCGTTGCGAAATCCGCCGAAGTTTGAAACCAGCAGTTTCGGGGTTTCCTCATCGCCGAACGCGGCCAACCCGTTGATGGCGTCTTTGCCGAGGTCGCGATTCGTCAGCAGGTTCTGGAGGTAGGCGACGATTGTCTTGTCTCGCGCCAGGACGAGTGCTCTGATCGCCGATCGGCGTTCTTCCAACGGCACGCCGCCGTCTTTGGCGATTCTTCGCAACTCATCCATCGCTCGTCCGTCGCCAAAGACCAGCGACAACTCTCTCGCGAGCCGCTTGTTGTCGTCCGTTGATTTTGTCAGGGCCAGGCTGGCTTCCTGCCACGCTTTCGGCTGAGGAGCTTTTCTCCAGCCACGAAGAGCGTCGGTCATTCCGTGCAGGATGTCGTGCCTTTGTGCGTCGGTCGTGCCGTTTTCAATCAGAGTTTTGACGAGCAGGTCTGTCGTTTCCGGGCTTCGTTCTATTTCTTCGGTCAATCGCCGGGCGACAAACTCTCGAACCAGTGGCAGCTCTGAATTAGCGGCGAGACTGACGGCGGATTTCGGATTCGAGATAAGTGCCGGCTCGATCGCGTACCAGACCATCAGCGGAAACACTCGGTCGCTGGCGAACTCGCCGTGTTTGACAAGCTGTTCGGCGATCGGCCAACGCTGGTCGTACGGGACTCGATTCATGATCGAGGCCAGATAGGTCAATACAAGACCTGACTTCTCGGACATGGCCATCTTTGCCAGCTTTTTTGCGACTGGTGATGTCAGCTTGCCGTTTTCTGCCAGCAGTCGGACGGCCCAGACGCGGAGCGGCTCTGACGGATCATCGAGCAGTTTACGCAGCACTTCTTCGGGACAGCCGCCGGACGCATGAAGTGCCCACAGTGCGGGCAAACGTTGAGCGACTGGTCGTGAGGATGCGACGAAATCATTGCTCAGTATTTCGCGAGCGGCGGTCAAATCTTCACCGGCGGCCGCACGCTCGGCGAGAATCCGAATCGCACGGAAGTTCAGCCAGGGTTGCTCCGAAAGGAACGTCCCGACAAGCTCGCGACTGTTCGCGCCAGAGACGTTGCGGAAACGTTTGAAGTCAAGCGGCTGCTTTGCCTGGTTTTTCGGTCGAATCTGATAAATCCGCCCGGACGTTCGATGCACGCCGTCGTTTTCGTGGCATTCTCCAACGTCTGACCAGTCGGCGATGTAGAGGACGCCGTTCGGACCGAAGTGAAGTTCCACTCCGCGGAACCACGGGTCGGACGCTTTCATGAAGTCTTCCGCGTGCTTGCCGACGAAGGTGGCTCCTTCGCGCACGAGTCGGTCGCGGTTAATTCTCTGTCCGTGCAGGTTGAGCGCGAGCACGGAGTTGTCGTAGTTCTTTCCCCACGGACTGCCCGGCGGGACGACGACCATGCCCGAGTGCGCGTGTCCGCCGCCAGCTTCGTCAGTTGTTTTCGTGATGCCGATTTTCTTCAGGTCGTGCCATTGTTCTTTGGTGTCCCAATGAAAGTGGTCGGCTGTCTGCTCGATCGGCTGGTAAACGTGCGGGTTGAAATGTTCGCCGTACATCCGACGAAAGTACGCTCCGGGAACGGCGTGCCAGAGATGGCCGATGACTGTGTTGATGAAGAAGAGTTCGCCGTTTGAGTCCCAGTCCATTCCCCAGGAGTTGGTCGTGCCTTCGCAGACGACTTCGAAGGTGTGCTTTGTCGGGTGAAACCGCCAGACGCAACAGTTGAGTGCTCGTCTTTGGTCAGGAGTTGTTCCCGGCCGTCCAACCAGCGATGTCGCCATGATGCCGTGCCGACCGTAGAGCCAGCCGTCCGGCCCCCACCGAAGTCCGTTTACAATATTGTGCCGCACGGCGTCGTCGTCCCAGCCGTCCAGCATGACGATCGGTTCGCCATCGGGAATGTCGTCGCCGTCGCGATCAGGAATGAACAGCAGGTTGGGAGCGTCGAGAATCCAGACGCCGCCGTAACCGATTTCGACACTCGTCAGACGCCGGCCCTGATCCCAGAACTCGGTTCGTTTGTCGAATGCTCCGTCGTCGTTTTCGTCTTCCAGGATGACGACTCTGTCCCGCATGCGGTCGTCGAAATTCGTCTGGCGTTCGGCGTAGGTGTAGTTTTCCGCGACCCAAAGCCGACCTCGGTCATCCGTTGCGAGGGCGATCGGCTGGTTGACATCCGGCTCCGAAGCGAACAGAGAAATCTCAAATCCGTTCGGCAGTTTCATGCCTTTCAGGGCGTCCTGAGCGGTCGTGAGTTTTGCTTCTGGATTCTCGGTGTTGATCAGCCGGGGGAAGCTGCCTGCCGAAGAGCTGGCCGGTTTGTCGTTGGTCGGCTCTGCTGCGTTGCTCTGATAGATAATCGTGCCGGTGGCCGACAGAACGGTCAGGACGAGAACTGTGCAGAAGCTGTGAGATGATTTCATTGGTTGCTCACTGAGTTGATACAGGCAAGGGGCAGGCCTTGGATTTGACGTTGATTTTCCCGAGATTCGACTGGCATCGGCGGAGTCGACTGTCTGGCCACAGTAGCGGGAGCCGCATTAACTGATCAGTCACAGTTAATGGGTCTGGAAATTTAGCTGGTTCGTGACGACAGGTCATTCGAGCGGGCGAATGTCGACGTCATGGGAACTGGCAAGGAATCGACGACTGGCCAGTTTATTCTGTTCTGCCTGCAACGGTTAATCTCACCGCACAGTCTCTCTCTTTCGAAATCTGCATATATTGACATCGGGTAATCGCAGAACTAACGTCACTGTGGCTTGAGGCCGATTGACGAATAAATTCGTTGAAGTTCATCTTCAGCCTTGATGGTTCTTACCAGCCAGGCTGACTCATGGATAACAATCGCCCGACTGGTAGTGGCTCCGTAAGTTGTGCTTCGATCATTCCAGGCGAATTGATAATCAGTGGCTTCCTTTTGAGATTCCTCGCTGATTCTTCCCGACGTGTGGGATATTTGCGTGTGCGGCGATGGCCATGATGGCTCACCGTGCTCGTCTCGCCCTTTTCCCCCGATCACTCAGCAACGAGGCTGGACCATGCTTACACGACGTCAATTTGTTTCGCGAACGCTTGCCTCAGGTCTTGCTACATCGATGGCTTTCGGAATCTCGGTTGCCCAGGCAGACGAGTTGTGGGCCGAGAAGATGTTCGAAAAGACGACGCACGACTTTGGCGTTGTCGCGCGAGGATCCGATTCCAGCTACCGCCTCAAATTGAAGAATCTCTACAACGAGACCGTTCACATCCACGAAGTCCGAACAACCTGCGGTTGCTCTGCCGGCAAGCCAAGCAAGGAGACGCTGGCGAGTCTCGAAGAAGCGTATGTCGAAATCACGATGGACACTCGGAAGTTCACGCGACGGAAAGATTCCAACGTGATCGTCGTGTTTGATCAGCCGTCGTATCAGGAAGTTCGAATTCCCATCACGGCTTACATCCGTACCGACGTTGTGATCGATCCTGGTTCTGCTCAGTTTGGCTCGATCGACCGCGAGCAGAAGAACGAACGGACGCTCAAGATTGCGTACGCTGGTCGAGACGACTGGAAGATCAAGGAAGTTCAAACAAACAGTAAACTCGTCGACGCTGTCGTTAAAGAAACGAATCGTGGTGGTGGACGAGTTGACTACGACCTGACGGTGACGCTCAGCGATAAGGTCCCGTTCGGCCCGTTTCGGCACAGCATTACGCTGCTGACCGACGACGAAAACAGCCCAAAAGTGCCGCTGCTGGTCGAGGCTGAAGTCGCGCCGGACATTGTTGTCAATCCGTCGATCGTTTCCCTGGGCACGATGACGCCCGGTCAGGAAAAGACCGTGCAGGTTGTTTTGCGAGGTAAAAAGCCGTTTGAGGTTTCGGCCGTGAATTGCCTCGAAGCGAAAGATGTTTTCCAGGTTCGACTGCCAACGTCGGCGGCTCCAATCCAGATTCTCCCGTTGACGGTCACTGCTCCGCAGAAAGAGGGGAAGCTGGACGAGCAGATTTCTGTGACCATTCCGGGACGCACCGATCCGGTGACGTTCCGAGCTTATGGCAGAATCGCGCTCGCGGGCTCGTAACGTTGAGTGCAGGTTTAGGATGACTTTGAAGTATCAAAGCCCGGCTTCTTCGTAAGAGGCCGGGCTTTTTCTGCGGGTTGAGTTCTTAACGATCGCGCGTACGACTTTCAGGATTGAAGTGTTTCAGCATGCTCGCTCCGAAGCGAATCAGCTTTCTGATTACCGAGCTTGACCACGGCGGTGCCGAGCGGGCACTTGTGCGCATCGTGACCGGACTGGATCGAAGTCTCTGGGAGCCGCGTGTTATTTCGCTGAGCGATCGAGGCCCTCTGGCTGAGCCTCTTGAAGCGGCAGGAGTTCCCGTGACGGCGATTGGTGCGGGACGAGTCCGAAGTCCTGCCGGTCTCTGGCGAGCAACGGTCGGTTTGACTCGTTGCCTGAAAGAGCAGCAGCCTGCGGTGTTACAGACGTTCCTCTTTCACGCAAACATCGCAGGACGACTTGCCGCGAGACGTGCTGGCGTTCCCGTCGTCGTGTCGGGGATCCGAGTTGCCGAGAAACGTGGACGGTGGCGGCTGAACGTCGATCGATGGACCGAGCGTCTGGTGGATCGTCACGTTTGTGTGGGGCGGTCGGTTGCCGATTTCTCGATCCGGGAATCGTGGCTTTCTGAGTCAAAGGTTGTGGTTATTCCAAACGGCGTTGATGTCGAGCGATTCGCCTCGGCGCAGCCAGTTGACCTGTCCGTTTTTGGTGTCCCGTCGGGGGGGCAAACAATACTGTCCGTCGGGCGGCTTGATGAGCAAAAGAATCCTCTCGGCCTGTTGAGATGTTTCGCGACACTCGCCGAAGCTCACCCGCAGGCTCACCTTCTTTTCGTGGGTCATGGTCCGGAAGAAAGCACGCTGCGGGCTGCGATCGCTGAGTTGAAACTTGAGTCGCGAGTTCATCTCGCGGGCTGGCAGGCAAACGTGCCGGGGATCTTGCGGGCCTGCGAC
>JADHNX010000017.1 GCA_016779365.1 Planctomycetaceae bacterium | reverse complement strand
GTCAGCTCGTAAGGATCGGTCTTTTTGCTGGGAATATGGACACAGACTTCGCAGCCCACGCATCGCTCGACGTCGATTTCACAAAAATGCAGCAGCGTCGGCAGCGAATCGCCGGGCACTTTGTAAATGCAGTCGACCGGGCAGACTTCCAGGCAGGATTCGCAACCTGTGCAGTTATCCGCGTTGATAATTGCGACCTGTTTGGGCAGTTTTTTTGCTTTTGCCATTTGAGTTTCTCAGTCGATTAAATCTTCTGGAACTTCTTTTATTTCAACCACTTAGCAAGTATCAGCGAGTCGCCCGTCAGGCAGAATTGCTCTCAACGTGGCTGACTAGACTACATGATCGTCCAGATTTACGCTCGTCTGCACTTCAGACTTCTATTTCTCGAACGACCACAGACATTGTTGTTCGGAAAGTGAGTTGCGGCAAGGTTGGGAGGGAATCGTTCCCGCGAAGCTGACGAAAACTTCCCAGCCGCAAGAATCATTTCGGTAGTTCAGGCTCCGCCGGACCTACGTCGCAGTGTCCAGACTGGCAAGTTCCTGCAGAGCGGCCCGGCCCGCGTCGTCCGGCGAATCGTCGATTAGCTCGCCATTCTGTGAGAGCAGGTGTTCGGCCTGCTCGAATGAGCAAAAGCTGTCGAAAGTGGCAAAGTATCCCGCGTTCGACTTGTCACGGATTGAGTCCGGAAACGAACCTGACTGGCTGAGAAAGTGGTGGACGTTCCCGGCCAGCACCAGATCCCGGCAGCGCGAGGCGACTTCCAGCCAGCCTGCCAGGCACGCTTCGCGCCCGGTCAGCACCAGAAAGCGGTCGCGGCCTGCGGGATTCGGTGCCTCATGAGAAATTCTCGCCAGGCGAGCGAACGTCAACATGGCGATCTCGTGATTTCGCACGGCAGGTTTCCTACAGTCATCAGTTCCAATGGCCGGACGGAGGTCAGAACAACCTTACAAATTCTCGTGCAGCCATTACCGCCGCTTCTGAATTCCTGGCGATGGCACTCGAACGAAACGTTCTTTGAGGATCTCAACGCATGACTCGGCACATCATCCTTGCTTTGTTGACAACGATTTTACCAACCGCAGTTCTACAGGCTGCCGACGGGTTGCAGCCTCTGAAATATAACAATCCGGGACTGGTTGTTGACCTCGGAGTCGGGCTTTGGGCCTGGCCGCTGCCGATGGATTATGACGGCGACGGAGACTTCGACCTGGTCGTGTCGTGCCCGGACAAACCGTCGAATGGAACGTACTTTTTTGAAAACACCGAAGGCAACGTCGCCTCTCCGGTTTTCAAACCGGGTGTGAAGATCGGTCGAGGCCACACGAACATTCGAGTTTCCTGGGTCGACGATAAACCTCGCGTCCTGATCCCTGGTATGGAGTTTTCTGACTTTCAGAAGAAACAGTTTGACCAGACGCGAAAACTCCCGGTGCCAGGCGACTTTCTGAAGAAGCACCCGAAACAGCGAAAGCTTCGCGCCAATCAGTGGCACCTGGTTGACTACGACGGAAACGGAAAGCTCGACATCGTTGCGGGAATCGGCGACTGGCTCGACTACGGCTGGGACGACGCCTGGGATTCAAACGGCAAGTGGGAGAACGGTCCCCTGCGCGGGCTGATCTACTGGTTCCCCAACGCTGGCGAGCCTCACGACGGAAAAGCTCCAACTCCGGCTGCGAAGCAGGTGATGGCCGGCGGCAAGGCTCTGGAAGTCTTCGGGTGGCCGTCGCCCAACTTCGCTGATTTCGATGGCGACGGAGATCTCGATCTGCTTTGCGGAGAGTTCATCGACCGATTCACCTACTTCGAAAATGTCGGTACTCGGACAAAGCCAGAGTACGCCGCCGGAAAATTCCTGAAAGACGCGAACTCGCAGGACGGCAGCGGCCTGCTGAAAATGGATCTGGAGATGATCGTCCCGTCGGCAATTGACTGGGACCGCGACGGGGATGTCGATCTGGTTTGCGGAGACGAAGACGGGCGAGTGGCTCTGATCGAGAACACAGGCACATTTGAGGACGGTATTCCAGTCTTTCGATCGCCGTCTTACTTCAAACAGGTTGCTGACAGCATCAAGTGTGGAGCCCTGGCGACTCCGTACTGCGTCGACTGGGACGGCGATGGCGACGAAGACATTCTGAGTGGTAACACCGCTGGCTACGTTGTCTTCTATGAAAACCTCGGCATCCCCGAAGGCAGCGACATGCCGCGCTGGGCGGCTCCGGTCAACCTGAAGGGCGGCGACGAGGTCATCCGAATTCTCGCTGGACCAAACGGGTCGATTCAGGGGCCGTGCGAAGCGAAATGGGGGTACACGACTTTCACCGTCGCCGACTGGGATCAGGATGGCTTGCTCGACGTCGTGCTGAATTCGATCTGGGGAAAAGTGCTGTGGTACAGGAACGTCGGATTAAAGACTGAGCCGAAACTCGCTGCCGCACAGAACGTCGACGTTCAGTGGCCAGGAAAAACGCCAAAGCCCGAATGGACCTGGTGGGAGCCGGAAGGCAAGCAACTGGCAACTCAGTGGCGAACGACGCCGGTCGTGGTTGATTTCACCGGAGACGGCTTGAACGACCTGGTGATGCTCGACCAGGAAGGATACCTCGCCCTGTTCGAACGGAAGCCGCTGCCGGGAGTTGCTGGCGATGTGAAATCCTCGCCGTTAGCACTGTTGCCGGGCAAACGGGTTTTTGTCGATGTGAAAGGCGAGCTGCTTCGTCTGAACGGCAAACGAGCCGGTGGCAGCGGTCGAGTAAAACTGCACGCCGTCGACTGGGACAATGATGGAGATCTCGACTTTCTGATCAACAGCATGAATGCCGACCTGCTCGAAAATGTGAATCAGGAAGACGGCGAAATCATTCTCATCAACCGAGGCCCTGTCGACACTCGCCCACTCGCCGGCCACACCAGCAGCCCGGCGACCGCCAACTTCTTCGGCACCGCGAAACGCGCTCTGCTCGTCGGAGCGGAAGACGGCTACCTCTATCTGAAACGTCGGAGCGAGTAACGCAGCGTCAGAATGAATCAGCCGAACTATGCAGCTCATCGAGTTTGCTGGTGTCTCTGCCGAACGGCTGAGACAACTGAGACGAATGCCGCGAGCAGCTTGTCGTAATCTTTGCCGACGAACCCATTGAGTATTTGCGTTCCACAATTTCCGACCGCGCGGCGAATCGCCGCCAATCTGCCGGTCGAGTGGGGGTTCGGCCTGGATAACGAGGTAGATACCTGAAGCATTTTGATACCGATCGCATGCGTCGTGAGGAAGCTGCATCCGCTGCCCGCAATGGTTGAGTCTGCTTTGCGAATGCTCGATATCAAATACAGGATTGACCACTTAACCTGTTTGTCAGGCGCCGACCTCTCGTGAGCACTACTGCCGATCCTCGATCTGTCGCCTTTGACATACTTGCCAGACATCAGTCTGACGAGGCTGCCGAAGTTTTGCTGCAGGCGCTGGAGTGCGACGATGACCAGGCGAGAAAGCTGGCCGCAGCAACGGTCGTCCAGCAGCGAGGCCAGCAAAGCATCCTTGAGATCATCCGTCGAGTCGATTCACTCGACGATGAAGCCTGCAAAGAATTCAGCCGGTCACCCGAGCAATTCCGCGTCGCCCTCGAACAGGCGCTTTCAAAATCGGATGAAGAAACACGCAAAGCAGCCATTACGTTTATTTGTCGAACTGGAAATTTTGATCAGTTTGCAACACTGCTCGATGAACTTGAGTCTGCCGACAGCCCCGACCACAAGGCAGTTTCCGCAACGGTCGAGAAACTGGCGACGCAGTTGGATGAGCGTTTCAGATCGAACGATGAGTCAATCCTCCCAGGCCTGGACGGAACCGCTCTGCGAACACACCGGGCGACGGTGCTGTCCGAACTGGATTCTCGTACGAAGCATTTCGATGAGCTGTCCAGCGCCGCGACGATCGTTCGCCTGATACTCATCGTGGGAGGCCCGGAAGACGAAGCTGTCCGAAACGTACTGACCAAACGCGGCGATGCGTGTCGGGACGCGGCTTCAAAACTGCTGACAGAAGACTCGCATCCGGCACTACTGAATCTGTTGAGCGATTTTCTGGCGTATCACGCTCCACCAGCCTGCACGCTTGAGGTCATACGGACTCGCAACGACTTTGATTTTGTTGTGCACCTGCTCACGCGATTGCCCAGGCAGCCTTCCGGTTACCTGGCGTTCAACCTGTCCAGACTGCACGAACTTGCCTGGCTACAGAATCCGATGGAGCTTGTCGAACGACTTCCAGAATCGGTTCATGACCGACTGGTCGGAGTTGTTAATCACGCTCCGCTCGACGATGAAACAAAAATCAAACTGAAGACATGGATCATTCGTCGGTCGGGAGCTGCTGGCCGGGAAGCCGCGAGCGACGTGTTGAAGATCATTCCTCAGGAAGAAGCCAGTCGGATCCTGCACGACGCGTTGAAAGACCCGGACGCAAAAGTCGAAGCCTGGGCGACTCGTCGCCTGAGGGCTCAGAAACTTCCCGACACCTTTGAAGAGTTGCTCAAGCGGCTGGATCGTAAACTCGATGTGGTGCGCAACGCCGCTCGCGACGAACTTTTCAGTTTTGACCTGAACTACCTGATGAAAACCCTCAGTAAGCTTTCTCCTGCACAGGCACAGCTATGCGGACAGGCACTGCTCAAAATCAACCCCGGTGCTCCTGAAGAACTGAGTCAAGAGATTGAGCATCCGTTCCGGCGAAGACGGCTCCGAGCCATCGAAGCCGCAGAAGCGATCGGGTTCGTCGACAAAGTCAGCCCGGCTCTGCTCAGGAAACTGGAAGATCCCGAAGCAAGTGTCCGGTGCGCCGCGATTCAGGCATTGGGACGTCATCTGACTCCGGAAGTTGCCAAAGCCATTCGCCAACTCACCAACGATCCGAACCGGCAGGTTCGCAGCATTGCAGAAGAGGTGATTACCAGATCAACCGCGCAATTGAAGTCGGTTGCAAAAGAACTGTTAACGAGCTCGTAGCAGACAGTCTTAAATCGAACGATCCATCGAACTACTGAGAGCAAGCAACGATGACGAACATCATGATGCTGCATTTTTCAAATCAACTGTTCGCTGCCGAAACGGCACTACTGCAATCTTCTTCTGCCCGGACTGTCGCCTGGATTCTGGGATTGCTCATTGTGCTGGGAACGGCCTGGGGAGCATCCGTCATTTCCGGATCGATGAGGAACAAGAAACGATCACAGCAGGCGAAAAGGCAGGCAAAACCCGCCGACGTGTTTGATGAGATCTGTCAGGCTCAAGGATTGTCAGATGAAGAAAAACGTCAATTGCGTGACGGTGCGGCAATTTTGAATCTACTCGCACCAGCCCTGCTGTTCGTCGATTCGAGCCTGCTCAACAAGCTGGCAACTTCAGACCGCGACGACGCTGGTGAATTCAGAAAACTCGCCGACCGACTTTTTCCGCCGGAAGCAAGCCCTTCCGAATCGGATCTGGCAGAGTTGACACAAACTCCGACTGCGGTCGGATAGCCCAGCAAGAAGCGTCAGGCTTCTGAAACGCATGCCACTGGATTTTCCAGTGCATCCTCTAATCGGCGTTGGGGCGAAATTCCGCACTGGCAAAGCCAGTGGGACACTTTGAATTGGTGAGTCAGCCGTTTTCCAACAGGCTGTTAACTGGCCGTTAAACGTCAAACTACTACGACGACACGACTCGCGAGCCGTCAACAGTCAAACGACCGGCGGCGAATAGTCGAATCGCTTCCGGGAAGGCTTCACATTCCGCTTCGAAGACGCGTTTCTGAAGAGTGTCGGCAGTGTCGTCATCCATGACCGGGACGACCTTCTGCAGAATGATTGGCCCGGCGTCATACTCGTTATTGGCGAAGTGGACGGTGCAGCCACTGACTTTAGCTCCGCGTTCGAGCACTGCCTGGTGAACGTGGTGGCCGTGAAATCCCTTTCCGCAGAACGCTGGAATCAGCGACGGGTGAATGTTGATGACTTTGTGCTCGAAGTCGCCTGGAATCTGAACAAGACTGAGGAACCCTCCGAGGATCACAAGATCGACTTCGGCTTCGCGGCAAAGATCAAAGATTCGATCGCTGAAAGTCTCGACCGAATCAAACTGCGAACGCACAACGGGTTCGCAATTCAGCCCGGCATTACGAGCACGTTCGACTCCGCGGCAATCTTCCCTGCTGGCAATGACGATCGGAAACTCGGCCTTCAGTTGCCCCGCTCGATTTTTTTCGAGCAGATTTATTAGCGTCGTACCGCCACCGGAAATCAGAACAGCCAGACGAACGGGACGATTGAGCGCTTGAAGTTGGATCATTAGAAACTGCCTGCAACGATCGATTGACAGATACTCGTGTGCCACTGGCGTTGCCAGTGTTTCATGTAGTGAAGCGGGGCTGCGAAACTGACAGCTTTACCGAAACGACGGCACTGGCAAAGCCAGTGGCACACTTCTAACTCGTGGGTCACGAAGCGTCAGGTTTTTGCTTGCGGCGTTTGAGTGCGGCTTTCTGCTTGAGCCGCTGGCGAGCTTCCCGAATCGGGAGCATCATTTCTTCAATGGTTTGCCAGCGATCATCCGGGTGTTTTTCGAGGCCCTTCATGATCGTCGCAGCGATTTGCTCATCAATGCCAGGGGCGAGAAGCCGGATGTCTTTGGCCGGCTGGTTAATCGCGTGCAGGACCGCTTCCAGCGTTTCGCCAGTGTCCCAGGGGAGCGTCCTCGTAAACATCTCAAAGCACGTCACCGCGTAGGAAAAAATGTCGATCCGCTGATCGGTCTTCTGCCGTTTAATCAGTTCCGGAGCCATGTACGACGCCGTTCCAGTTCGGTTGCCGGGCTTCTGAAACGGCGGCGTGTTAGGAACAACCAGGCCGAAGTCGATCAGCTTGACAACATTGTCAGCGTCGACGACCACGTTTCGCGGGCAGATGTCGCGGTGAATCCAGCCTGCTTCGTGAAAATATTTGATCCCTTCGCCGAGCTGCAGAATGAAGTTGAGGCGGTTTCTCTGCATCACCTCGTTCTGCATGTCGACCAGGAAGCTGAGGCTGACGCCTTCGACAAACTCCATGACGAGAAACTGTTCGTCGTCGATCGTCGTCCCGTACTCAAGCGTGTTGACGACGTGTTTGTTCTTGAGCTGAACGGCGATCTCACCTTCGGTCGGTTTGTTGAGGCCGTAGAAGCGGGCTTCGAACCGAGCCGTCTTGAACTTATCAAGAACTTTCACGGCAACCTGTCGACCTGACACAGAATCGTTCGCACGCCAGACTTTGGACATGCTGCCCTGCCCGACTCGTCCGATGAGTTCGAACCGCCTGGTCACATCCGTACGGACGATCTTCGGCTTCTTCTCAAAAAACTTCTTGAGGAACTTCATCCAACGAGGTCTCACAGGCCGCAGTTTCACATGCCGCAATAGTCGATGATTCGAGCGATCTCGCTCCGCAGATGATGCCGATGCACGATCCGGTCGACGAAGCCAGCATTTTCCAGGAACTCGCTCGTCTGAAAGTTGGGCGGCAGCTTTTCATTGACCGTTGCCTGCACAACTCGCGGACCAGCGAAACCGATAAGGGCTTTGGGTTCGGCAAGAATGATGTCACCCAGTGCGGCGAAGCTGGCAGCGACTCCGCCCATTGTCGGATGAGTTAAGACCGAGATATACAACCCGCCGGATTCTCGGAACTTGGCAAGCGCCGCCGACGTTTTACCCATCTGCATCAGCGAGATGATGCCTTCGTGCATGCGCGCTCCGCCGCCGGAGCCACTGAGAATGATCAACGGAAGATGCATCTCGGTTGCCGCTTCGATGGCTCGTGTCAATTTTTCGCCAACAACCGACCCCATGCTTCCCATAATGAAATTGGAATCAGTCAGAGCGAAGACCAGCGGACGACCTCGCATGTAACCTTTTCCGGCAATGCAGGCTTCCGTCAGGCCGGTGCGTTTCTGCTCGGCAACCAGACGCTCGGCATACGGTTTCTTATCGACAAAGCCCAGCGGGTCACACGGTCGAAGTTCAGTATACCACTCCTCAAAACTGTCTGAGTCGAGCAGTTGCTGAATCCGGACTTGTCCTGGCACGATGAAATGATGGTCACACTGCGGGCAGATGTACTGGTTCTCTTCGACCGAACGTCGATACACGGTCGCGCTGCAGCCGGGACATTGCTGCCACAGCCCTTCAGGGACGCCGCGTTTCTGCCGCTTTGACTGGTCCTGCCAGGATTCTACTTCCGGTTTGGCCTGACTCATTCTGAGCTGCCCTTATTCATCACTGACTGCAGCTGCGATGGGAATTCGCTCGCTGGAACCAGTTCGTTCGTTAGCTGTTCCGCTGGTCTGAATGACTTCAACGAGCTGGTCATTGCAACAACCAAACATTGAATCGCCGATGTCTTCCGGCGTTTCGCCTCGCAGCGTACAGCTTACGAGACTCGCCAGAGGCTCGGAAGCCACCACGACGAAGCAGTCATACTTCCTGAGCGGCTTCTTCAAAGCGGAAATCATGCGTTCGATGGCGACGGATACTGTTTCACCTTCTGGCGGACAAACAGTTTCCGGCGACTCCTTCCACTGCTTGAACACCCTCGGGAACTTCTTGAGGATTTCGTCCACACACAGACCCTGCCACAATCCCTGGTCGAGATTGCACAGCTCCCTCTTCTCTTTAATGGTGACATCGAGTGCGTGCGCAACAGCTTCAGCCGTTGAGCGGCACGGATCGCATGGGCCAGTCACGACCGCCTCAACCGGTTGATCCCGGATCGCGTCGATGACTTTCACGAGCTGTTCCTGACCTCGGTCATTAAGAGGCAGCTCGAGACAACCCTGAATGCGTTTTTGTTCGTCGAAGTCAGTACACCCTGGTCGAACCAGAACGACTGTGGACATTGATTCTTCTCGCTACTGGGATGAGCTGCTCTGGCGACTTGCCAACAACGACAGCTCGGGCATGACAGCACTGTAGTCCGATTCGTCGAACACGGCACTGCCGACAACAAACAGGTCCGCTCCCGCTTCAGAGCAATCGGCGATGGTCGAAGGACCGACGCCGCCATCTACGGAAAGGATCGTCTCCGGTGAGCACCGCTCCCGAAGCCGACGCAGTTTGTTCAATGCGTCGGGAATAAATTTCTGCCCGCCGAAACCCGGCTCGACGCTCATCACGAGCACCAGGTCGCAGTCCGACAGAAACGGTTCAATTTTTTCAACGGGAGTTCCGGGATTCAACGCCAGCCCGGCCACAACATCGGCTTCGCGAATCCGCCGCAGCAAAGGTCCGGCGTCCGGGACAGCTTCAAAATGGAAGGTGATGGCCTCGCAGCCCGCTTTGAGGTATTCGTCCAGGTAACGATCCGGTTCTGAGATCATCAGGTGAGCGTCGAAAACGGCGTCGGTCAACGGACGCATTTTCTCGATCACCATCGGGCCGTAAGACAGATTCGGCACGAAGTGGCCATCCATCACGTCCCAGTGAAGAACGGCGGAATCGGCCGAGTTCAACAACTCGATCTCTCGATACATGTTGCCGAAGTCGCACTTCAGCATCGAAGGAGCGATTACCGGAACCCGGCTTCTGATTCGATCAAGGATTGCCGAACGGCTCATCGGGAAGAAACCCCGGAGAAGTACAACTGGAAAGGAAATTCAGAAGCCGCCCCACTCGGCGGGCCGGCTTGAAGTGACCATTTGAACTGAACCAGAGTGCTCATTCAATTCCGAACTCGAAATCGCTCAGCGTGAAGCGACGACCGGCAAGCACCAATAGCGGTAAGTCATTTCCATATTGCACCTTGCGACAAACACCCACTTACAGCCTTCTGAGCCCCCCCCTCACGTCGAAAACCAACCACGGATGGACACCGATCAAACACGGATGGCATTACGGAGCATCCTGATCGGTCATCCGTGCCCTTCCGTGTAAATCCGGGGCTCATTTGCAGTACACAGCTAACCCGAGCAAAGAACCGGTTTTATTCTCCGGAATCTGGTGGCGCATCAAACGATTTCGGATCACTTCGAAAATTCGTCGAAACCATGATCGCTGCCTTCGGTTAATTCTTTGAACGCCCGTTGAAGATAGGCCAGGCAAGACAGAAGATCGGTTCGACTTCTCGCACAAATCGGAAAACACGACTTGACGACTCGACTCATTCAGCCCGTCGTTCAATTCGCCATTATCAAGTGGTTCAGGATGGGTCGCGACCCTCGAATACAACAGTCTGCCTCGGCCCCAACGGGCACCATCGGTAAGGATATTTCAATGCAATTCTCCACGACTTACATGGCAGTTTTGATCATCGGTCTCGGAACATTCGTGTCCGCTGCCGAGCTGTCCGACAAAGCATCGCCAGCCGAAGTCGCTGCTGAAGTGGATCGACTGGTCGGTGACGAACTCAAGGCCAACGAAATCGAGCCCGCTGGAATTTCAGCCGACGAAGACTTCCTCCGGCGAGTGACGCTCGATCTGGCTGGCACGTTGCCGTTGTCGCGTGACGTGACTTTGTTTGGTCTCAATCCGGACCAGGCAAAACGCGAACAGGCAATCGACCGGCTGCTCGAATCTGACGAGTACGCAGCTGCGTGGGCTCGGTACTGGCGCGATGTCATCTTTCTCCGGGCGACGAATATGCGAGCCGCCCTGGCAAACAAACCATTCGTCGACTGGATGACGAACAACCTGAGCGAGAACAAAGGTTGGGACGAAATTGCGACGGAGATTCTCACCGCGACTGGCGATGTCCGGGAAAACGGCGAGACGGCGCTGATCTTCGCTCAGGAAGGTCTGCCTGAGGATGTTGCCGGCGAGGCCTCCCGAATCTTCCTGGGCATCCAGATGCAATGTGCCAACTGCCACGATCACCCGTGGGATCGCTGGAAGCGTGAAGAGTTCCACGAACTGGCCGCGTTCTTTCCTCGAATTTCCGTACGCCCCGTCCGGGAAGAAAACCAGATTCGAAGTTACGAAGTCGTCTCGGTCAATCAGTCGTTCAATCCGCAGGATCGTTTTCGCGAGCTGAAAGAAAACGCTGATCGCATCTTCCGCTTCGCCGATCGCAACCGCGACGGAAAACTCGTGAAGGCCGAAATTGCTCGAACACAGTTGGCGCGAGCTTTCGACACACTGCTGGAACGCGGTGACAAAAACAAAGACGGCGGTCTTTCACTGACCGAACTCAAGGCCGTTGAATTCCCGATGCCCATGCAGGTTGGAAGAGGTTCGACCGAACACTTCATGGCCGACCTCAACGATCCGTCGTCGCGTGGGCAGCAGATCGAACCGAAATTCTTCCTGACCGGTTACTCCCCGGAAAGCGGTCTGGCAGACATCGATCGACGCGAAGCGTTTTCGAAATACCTCACGTCGTCACGCAACGAATGGTTCAGCCGAGCCTTCGTCAACCGAATGTGGGCGGAAATGACGGGCGAAGGTTTCTACTCGCCCATCGACGACATGGGGCCGGACCGGACAGCATCGTTTCCTGGAGTCCTCGATCTGCTGGCCACTCAGTTCACCGCCAACGGCTACAACATTCGCTGGCTGATGAAAACGATCGCCCTGACGCAAACCTACCAACGAGAAATTCGATCGACCGAACCGGGAACTGAAGCGGTTCCGTTTGCATCGGCCACAGCGACACGGCTCCGAGGCGACCAGCTTTACAGCTCGATCATCACGGTGTTGGGTAGCGAAGACTCCGCAGGACGTGGAAGAGGCATGCAGATGGGAACCGGCGGAGGCATGTACCGAGGCGCTCGCAGCCCGCGAGACCAGTTTGGCGAACTCTTCGGGTTCGATCCTTCGACACCGCAGGCCGACATTACCGGCAACATCCCGCAGGCGTTGTTCATGATGAACTCGCCAATGCTGGCCGCTCAGATTAACGCTCGCGGATTCACCAGACTGACCGGCCTGCTTCGACGATTCCCAGACAACGAAGACGCGATCAACGAACTCTACGTGATGATCCTTTCCCGCGAACCAACCGACCGCGAACTGAAAATCACCACCGATTACCTCACCGAAGTCGGCGACCGCGAAGAAGCTTTCGAAGATCTGATGTGGAGCCTTCTAAACTCCAGCGAGTTCCTCTCGAAACGATAGTTCTGCATTGTGAATTTCGAACGTGGTTATCCCGTCACCATAGAACTCTGGAAATCAAATATGAATCTCACCACTCAGCGCCACGAAACGGTCCAAGTTCGCAAGCACGGCGTCTCCCGCCGAGGTTTCCTGCACACCGTTTCAGCGGGAGCACTGGCGGCGGGCACGCTCAACCTGCGAGATGTGATGTCGCTTCAGGCGGCCGAACTTCGCAAACAGGGCAAGTCAATGATTCTGCTCTGGATGGGCGGAGGACCTTCTCAGTTCGAGACGTTCGATCCAAAACCGAATCACGCCAACGGCGGCGAGACGAAAGCCATCTCGACCAGCGTTTCCGGAATTCAGATCGCTCAGGGGTGGGAGAAGACCGCCGCCATTATGGACGAGCTGGCCATCATTCGTTCGATGACGAACAAGGAAGGCAGCCATCCGCGAGCGACATACCAGATGCACACCGGCTATATCCCGTCGGGAAGTGTCAAGCACCCGAGTCTTGCTGCATCGATTGCGAAAGAAATCTCCAATCCGGAATTTGATCTGCCCGCCGTCGTTTCCGTCGGAGCCACTCAGGGAGCCGGTTTCCTGGGTGTTCAGTACGAACCGTTCATGGTTCAGGATCCCAGCCGGATGCCGCAGAACGTCGCGCCGTCGGTTCCGACAAACCGCTACGGACGACGGCTCGGCCTGCTCGACAAACTGGAAGACGAATTCGCAGATCGAGGCGGCGACGTCGTCGTGAAGAATCACCGGGACCTTTACGGCAAGACGTCGAAGATGGTTCTCAGTTCGGACCTGAAAGCCTTCGACATCTCCGACGAACCGGCATCCATGAAGGAGATGTACGGCGACTCGAACTTCGGTCGAGGCTGTCTGCTCGCCCGTCGTCTCGTTGAAGCCGGTACGACTTTTGTCGAAGTTTCATCGCGAGGCCAGGGCGGCAACTGGGACACCCACGACAATCTCTACGAACGAGTCGGTGAGCTGACCGCGTCGATCGACCCCGCCACTGCCGGACTGATCATCGACCTGAAGGATCGAGGTCTGCTCGAAAACACGCTGGTCGTCTGGATGGGCGAATTCGGTCGCACGCCGAAGATCAATCCTCGCGGCGGCCGCGATCATTACCCGCGAGTCTTCAACGCCGCAATGGCCGGCTGCGGAATCAAAGGCGGTCAGGTCATCGGCTCTTCAACTGCTGACGGCACCGCCGTCGCAGACGACCCCGTCACGGCCAACGACCTGTTCTGTTCGATCTGCAAATGCCTCGACGTTAACCCTCGCAAAGAAAACATGAGCCCGCTCGGTCGCCCCATGAAAATCGTCGACGGCGGCGCTCCGGTCGAAAAACTTTTCGCCTGAATAGGCGGAACTCGCGAAAGCCTTATCGAAACGCGACTCCGCCACCGATCGTGACTCCCGGGTCGAACCCGTCGGCCAATGGAACCACTCCGCCGCCTCGGAGGAAAATATTCTCGCCGAGCCACAGAACGATCGTCCCTTCAAAAGTTGACTCGTCAAGGTCATCACGGTCGATTTCGAAGTCACCTCGAATTGATGCATTTGATGCAAGGTCTGCTTCAATGCCAAGATTTGTTACAAGCCCATCGTCGTCCTCTTCTTGCGTGGAGAAACCGCTGGCCTCGGTCGTGATTTGAACGAATCCGGCTCCGAGCGATACGTATGGCCGAATTCTGGAGTTTGGGAACGCAAATATGCGTGCCCCCAGGACCAGGTATTCAAGCTTTCGATCGAATGGGATTACGGGTGACCGATTGATCGCCGAAATACTGCGATGTTCATACTTCGCAAAAAAATCTGTTCCGATCGTATCCGAGCTGATCCATGGAATTGGTGCGTTGAGCTCTACGTCCCACCCATCGAATGCACCGTCGACAATAATCTCCGAATTGTCATCCATGTGGTTGTAAAGGTAAGCCCCTCGAACGTACATCTTGCCCAACAGGCCGGCGCGATCTGATAAGTAGTTCTCGATTTCGGGCCAGGTTGCCATTGGCTCGCTGAGGTGCTCGGTGAAATTGTTCTGATTGCTGTGGTAACCCCAACTGGCATTCGATGTGTCGAAATACGTGCCGGAATCGACTCGTGCGACGCCCGCTGGTTCCTGAGCACTGACAGAGGCGGGAAGCAGGAACGCTGAAAACAGGGCGAGTGCGCAGAGACACCGTATCTTCATTGCTGAAGTCTCCGACGGTTTGAATTGTTGGCTGGATGTTGGCGACACCGTTCAGAATTGAATCCGGCGAGGAGTGCCGGCAGTGCCGAGCCCAGGACGGGCAACGTGCGTAGACACGTGATGGGGTGGGGTGTGTATCGGCAGTCGTTCAAGGCTGTCAACGCGGTTCTTGATCAAAACGCCGACCAACTCCAATCGTCGTACTTTGTCTTCTGAAAGAACGAAACGCGGAGAACGCGAGTTTTTGCTGAAGAAGCAGGAGAACTCGGCAACTGCGGCGTTCTTTGTCCCTCTGCGTTCTCTGTGATTCAGTCTTCTACAGCCTGCTCAATAGCGTTGCCGTTCGACGGTGCTCGAAGGGCTTTCAGGAAGGCGATCAGATTCCCTCGGTCGGTGACACTGATGCTTTTGAGATATTTCTCGCGGGTGTGTTTGGCATCGCCGCCGTGTTTTTCGATGGCGTCTTCGAGCGTTGGTGAGGAGCCATCGTGCAGGTAAGGCGCTGAATCGGCGACTCCCCACAGCGGTGGAGTTTTCCAGTCAGCGAGTCCCGGCACGTTTGATGGCATCGGCACTTCGGGCTCTCGGACGTAGCCGTTGTGATCCGGGTCGGAAATATTGTGAAGACACAGATCGCTGTAGAGACCTTTCACGCCGCCCAGGTCGGGCGTGTGACATTCGGCACAGCCGATTTCAGAGAAGACCTGTCGCCCTCGAACGATGGCTGAGTACTCTCGGGAATCTCGCGGCATGATCAGCTCCGGACGTTCCAGCGTCAGGCAGAACGTGGTGAGGCTGTCGAACTGGCGGCTGGTCATGTCGTATTCGGCGTTTTCGTCTGCTTTGAATTTTCCTGGTTGATCCTGCCGCCGGTAAGAGTTGGACAATCCAACTTCGACGGCACAGGCGGTCGCGACAAACTCTTCGACCGTAGCGAACTGAGCCTTCCATCCGAACTTGCCAACACGACCGTCGGGCAGCACTCGGACCTTGCCCATCGTCGCGTCGAAGTCGCCCTGAAACTCTTTCCCCAACGCAGTCAGACTTTGCCCCCAGGCATTTTTACGAATCGACCAGTCAGAGATGCCGTCGATCAGGCCGGCACCGAACAAGGCTGGAGTGTTGATCTCTTCAAACTCGACCGGATTGAAATCTTCCAGCCGGACCTGGCAGTTGCCAATTACCGTCACGCCACCTGGAATGATCGGGAACTGCCGCTGAACCTGCTCGTCGGTTTCCAACAGGTGCTCGGCCGTCGCGTTGGCATGAACGACTCCGCCATACAGGTTGGAATCGTTCCGGTTCGGCAGCACCGAGAACGCTCTCACGTTGTGCTTGTTCTCACCCGCCCCGCCGACTCCACCTTGAGCATGACAAGCTACGCACGAGTTCGCATTAAACACCGGTCCGAGTCCGTCGCCTTCTCCGGATAAAGGATCGTTCGGTGCCCATTCATGAATAAACAGCTCTCGACCTTCCGCCCTCAGTTCCTGCTCCGACGGTGCGATCAACCATGCAAAGCCCTGAGTGACTCCCCAGAGCATGACCAGAGCACCGGCGATGCAGAACACTCGCCGACGACGATCACATTTTTGCCAGAGTTTCATAAACCAGCTCCAAAGTCGGTCGAAAAGTTGCGTCCCTGAATTCGCCGTAGAATTGTATGGTGCCGAGCAGGCAGCGCGAGATCCAGCTCTGAATTGTGTCGCAGGTACTGACGAAAGCCGATTCGGATCCAGACTGCGAAATATTCTCAACGGAAGCGATCGTCGTCTTTCAACAGGCTGTTAAGACTCGCTGCTTCGGAAAAGGGCTCGCGCCTGGATGAATTCCTCGACAGAACGCGGCACCAGGTAGCGGATCGATTTTCCTTCCGAGACTCGCCTGCGAAGGTCCGTCGCCGAAATTGAAATGCCCGGCATCGTGACCAGTTGAACTTTGCAGGTCAGACCGGGATCCAGATCAGCGGTCAGTTCTTCGAGCGACGCTTCGCCTCGATTGACAGCGATGACCGACGCCAGTTCGGCAATCGATCCCGGCTCCTTCCAGGTGGGAAAGTCTCGCAACGAATCAGCTCCGATCAGCAGAAAGAATTCGTCGTCGGGGTGTTCGTCGCACAGTTGTCGCAGCGTGTCGACCGTCCAGGAAACGTCTTCCCGCCGGAGTTCAATCTCCGAAACGACAAACTCCGGACGACCCGCCGTTGCCAGTTTCAGCATCTCGACACGGTCAGCATCTGGCGAGAGCGAGCCGGCATCTTTGTGAGGAGGAATCTTCGTCGGAACAAACCAGACCTGGTCAAGCCGGCACTGCTCGCGGCACTGCTCGGCCAGGAGCAGGTGCCCGTTGTGAACCGGGTCGAACGCTCCACCGAAGATCCCGAGACGCATTTCAGACTCCATTCAGCCAGTTTTGGGAACACTAATACGCACTAATCTTCGCTAATAATTAGTGTCTATTAGAGATTATCAGCGTTCCGTTCATCATGTCGCCCGCGTAACTCCGTCAGGTAGCAGCCCGTTGAAAAAGTGTGCCACTGGCTCTGCAAGTGCCGATTGAAATCGGCGTTTGCTGGAAATTCCGCACTAACAAAACCAGTGGCACGCATTGAATTTAGTGAGTCAGTCGTTTTCAACAGGCTGGTAAAGCCTGACCTAAGCGATGAGGTCTTCGACGACGTGGCCGTGGACGTCGGTCAGGCGGAAGTCTCGACCGGCATAACGGTACGTGAATTTTTCGTGATCGAAGCCGAGCAGTTTGAGCATCGTCGCGTGCAGATCGTGGACGTGCACTTTGTCTTCAACCGCCTTGAAGCCGAACTCGTCCGTCGCTCCGTGAACATGTCCACCCTTCACGCCACCACCGGCCATCCAGGTCGTGAAGCCCCAGTGGTTGTGATCCCGACCGTTGATCTTGCCGGCGTTAGAACCTTTTTTGGGAAGTTCGACGACCGGCGTCCGACCAAACTCGCCGCCACAAATCACCAGCGTGTCTTCCAGCAGACCGCGTTCCTTCAGGTCTTTGAGCAACGCTCCGATCGCCTGATCGCATTGTTTGGCGAGTCGCCGATGGTTCTTCTCGATGTCGTCGTGGTTGTCCCACGGCTGCCCGGCTCCATGCCAGAGCTGCACCATGCGAACGCCCCGTTCGATCAGTCGCCGCGCGATCAGAATCTGTCGAGCCTGCACGCCGGGGCCGTACGCTTCCTGAATGTGCTTCGGCTCGCGAGACACATCGAAGGCGTCTTCGGCGTCTCGCTGCATGCGGTAAGAAAGTTCGAACGACTGAATCCGGGATTCGAGCTGTGGATCGTGGCCTCGTTGTTCGAGGTGTCGCTGGTTGAACTCCTGCAGTAGATCAAGCTGCCGCCGCTGGCTGGTTCTCGAAACCGATCCGTTGCGGATATTCTCAATCAGCTTGTCCAGTTCTGTGTTGTTAGTGTCGAGGTGTGTGCCCTGGTAAACGCCGGGCAGAAATCCCGCCTGCCAGTTCTGCGACTCCTGAATCGGATACCCGCCTGGGCACATCGCAATGAAACCGGGCAGGTTCTGATTCTCGCTGCCCAGCCCGTACGTCAGCCACGACCCGACGCTCGGTCGCACCAGTCGAGCTTCGCCACAGTTCATCAGCAAAAGCGACGGCTCGTGATTCGGCACGTCGGCATGCATTGAGCGCACGACGCAGATGTCGTCGATCGATTGAGCGGTGTGATGAAACAGCTCGCTGACTTCGATGCCGCTCTCACCGTACTTGCGAAACGAGTAGGGCGACTTGAACGCCGCTCCGGTTGGACGCTCGGTCTTCAGATTCGGAGTCGGCAGTTCCTTGCCGTGCCACTTCGTCAATTCGGGCTTTGGATCGAACGTGTCAACGTGCGAGCAGCCTCCGTTTAAAAAGATGTGGATAACCCGCTTGGCCTTGGCCGGAAAGTGCGGCTGCTTCGGAGCCAGCGGGTTGATCGGCCCTCCATCGGCGCGAGCTTCCGAAGACAACATGCCGCTGTCTTCAAGCAGGCTGGCCAGTCCGAGCGATCCGAAGCCGAGCCCGCTGCGTGACAAGAGTTCGCGACGACTGATTGAGGAAAAGTTACTGTTCATCGTTGAGCGATCTGGGAGGGTGGGATCAGGAAGGAAATCGCAGCAAAGGCGGGTCCGATAGTATCGTCAGAATTCAAGCTCGACGCGAGGCACGAAGTCACTCAAAAGAAGTTTTGAACGCAGAGGTCTGAGAAGTAAAAACGCCGAGACGCAGGAGACCTCAATTTTGCTTTGCAAGCCCTCGACGAACTCCGCGTTCTCTTTTTTGACAGGATTAACAGCATGGACCTGTCGAAAAGGCGATGCTTTGTGCGAACTGTAGAACCACCATACAACTCGCTGAGTCATTGATTCAGGACTTGATCGCCTTGCTGAACCGTCAGAATGAACACGCCAC
>JADHNX010000016.1 GCA_016779365.1 Planctomycetaceae bacterium | reverse complement strand
ATCGTCGAATCCATCGCCATTCACATCATTGCCACCGCTGACGGTTTCTCCGAGTTGCTCGGAATCGCCTGCCGGCGCAGAGCCATGCAGAATGAATCCTTCTGTCGGCGACAACAGAGTTACATCGACCGATGCGGGAAACTCTTCAGATCGACCGAAGACGATGAAGGCCGCTCCAGATGCGTAAGAGTACTGGCCGTCAGTTGTCGTTACTTGCGTCGAAGGTGCGCCTAGGACTAAATCACTGATTCCGTCACCGTTGAAGTCTCCGGCCGAACTCATGGACGTACCGATTCGTCCAGGACCATCGAGGCGAAAACCGGCCACACCGTCTAAGTCGGCCGAATCTATTTCAGCTGGGAATCCAGAAGTTCTACCAAAGATGACGTAGGCGGCTCCTCGCTGATTGCCCGTCGGATTGGCGTTTGGAGCTCCAACCAAGACATCGTCGATTCCATCGTCATTGATGTCGCCAACTCCGGCCACGGCAGATCCGAACCCGTCTCCGTCGGCTGCGCCATTCACTTGAAAACCGTTCGAGCCGTCAAGGCTCGCCAACTTGACACTTGCTCCGAAGTTCTGGCCCGTCCTTCCCAAAAGTATGTAGGCAGCGCCCGAACGGTCACCATTTGGATCTGCGCCACTTGCGCCAACTATCAAGTCGTCAATACCATCACCGTTGACGTCGCCTGCGGCTGCTACTGAGCGCCCCGAGAAGTCGTAGGCGGATTCCCCATCGATTCGAAACCCGGATGTTCCATCGAGACTGGATAGCTCCACTGTCGGTTCAAATGCGTCTGAAGAGTTACCGAAGATGACGTAGGTGTCACCGGAGTACTGAATCCCATTTACTGACTCTCCGCCGCTGCCAACCAGAAGGTCATCGATGCCGTCGCCGTTGACATCGCCCGCAGCGCTAATCGCAAAGCCGGTTCTGTGCGCACTGTCAACTCCGATGATGCGAAAACCGTTTTCGCCGTCCAGGTTGGTCAACAACGGCAGAGATTGCTGACGCTCTGAAGTGCCGAACAACACATACGTCGTGCCTTCGTCCTCTTCAATGGGGTCGCTTTGCGGCGCCCCTATGGCAATGTCAGTGAACCCGTCACCGTTTATATCTCCAGCGTTCGCGACAGTTGCTCCAAGCGAGTCTCGCGCAGCGGCTCCGATCACCGTGAGACCAGTCGATGGTTCGAGTTCGCTAAGCCGGAACGATGATGGATCAATGTTCGGAGACGTCAACTGCCACCCTTGCCGGGTCTGCACTCGAACCGTGTAGGTCCGAGGAAGAAGCTCATTAAACGAGTAACTTCCGGATTCATCGACATCTACTGTGGATGGGTCGTTTGCAGCCGTCACGACTGACGGCTCGTTGGATTCGAGGTTGCCGTTGTCATTGAGGTCAAGGTAAATGGTCCATCCCGCGAGGCCCGGTTCTCCTTCGTCTCTGATTCCATTGCTGTTGAAGTCGAGGAACTTCATTCCTTCAATATCGACGAGGATTCGTTCGTGAGCTCCGATGTCAACAGTGGGCATGCCGGTTCGAATGGCATCAATCGGGCGTTGGATGTTTCGTTGGTCGATGTCGGGGGCGAGGGCGTTGTTGCCGGCGTCGATGGCGGGGCTGCCAGGGAGCAGGCGGTGGGTGAAGGCGAAGCCACCGTTGTCCTTGAGTTCTCCCAGCAGCGGATCGATGGGCGTGCCGCTGGTTCCGGCGATGTCTCCGTTGACCGAGTCAGTGATGCCGGTGGCCGTTCCGAGGATGCCGACCAGATTGTGCCCGTTGGACGTGAAGGTTCCGGACGTGTCAGCGTCGCTGGTGGTCGCTGTGTTGTTCGCGACAATCGTGTTCTGAAGCTGAGCGCTGGCCGAACTGCGGATGCCGCCTCCGGTTGAAGTCGCCGTGTTGTCGGCGATGGTGACGCTGGAAACGAGCAGCGTTCCGGCTGAGTGGTCGATGCCGGCTCCGTTGGTGGCGTCGTTGCCTGAGATCGTTGTGTTGATGATGGTTGTTGTGCCGGACGAAGCGATGGCTCCACCGTTGGTCGCTGAGTTTTCCGTCAGCAGCGTACGTTCGATGGTCAGCGTCCCGCCGTTGTTGCGGACTCCGCCGCCGTCGCCCGTCCCTCCGCCACCAGACACGCTGCCGCCTTTGATCGTCACGTCGAGCAGTGTGAGTGCTCCGCTGGCCTGGACGTCGAACACTCGATCGACTCCGCCCACGACTTCGATAACCGCGCCGTTGCCTCGGATGACCAGGCCGTCGCCGTCGGTGATGTCCAGGTCACCAGTGGCTGAGGCGTCTTCGCCCGAGCCGGCAATATCCAGGACGTAGGTTTCGCCGGTTTTCAGAGCGATCGTGTTCAGCCCCGCTTCGGCGTTTGCGGCCTGCACGGCTGCTCGCAGTGTTCCAGCCGTTGTGCCATCGGCGGTTGTGGTGACGTCGATCTGCCCGGCAAATTCGATAGAGACTTCAAACGAACCGATGATTGTCTCGCGGTTGAATCGTCCGCCGGTGTCAGAAACTTCTTCGGCCTGAACGACGACTTCGTAAATGCCATTGTCTTCGAGCAGCCAGGTGCCACCCGGAGCTGTCATCCGGTAACCCGCCGTCGCGATGGCGATATTACTGTTCGGACCAAATAGGAACGTAACGGGAAACTCGGTGCCGTCGTCCTGCTTTCTGACAATGATGTCACTTTCATCCAGCGAGCTGACATCCAGCAGCGTGTCGTCTTCGTAACGGACGAAAATGTCCTGCGTTGTGCCTCCGTCAGTGTTGATGTCCGGAGGTGGAACGACGTTCCCGTTTCCATCGATCGCGAACTGTGCCAGCGGCGCGAACGTGTCGATATTCAGCGCCGCTTCAGCGTTGAGGACTCCGCCAGTGGCGACATCGCCGCTCAGGCCGCCAACTGATCGGACCGAGCCGACAATCGCGTTGCGAATTTCAGCCGCCGTGGCAAACGGTCGCAGCGATGCCAGCAGCGCGACGGTTCCGGTGACATGCGGAGTCGCCATGCTGGTGCCGGTGCGGAAGATCAGTCCGCCGCCGAGATTCAGTCCGGCGATGCCGACTCCTGGAGCCGCCAGGTCGACAGACGTGCCGCCAAAGTTACTGAACCGAGCGAGGTTGTCGTTATTGTCCGTCGCGGCGACGGCGATGATATTGTCAACGTCGAAGCTGGCGGGGAAGAAGCCGAGGTCGTTGTCCAGGTCGACGCCTCGGCCAGTGACGTCTCCGTTGCCTGCCGCGGCCACGAACAGAATGTCAGCGGTCTGAGCGGACGTGATGGCCGTTTGAAGAGCCGGGTTGAAATCGCCGAGAGTTCCCCAGCTGGCGTTCATGGCTCGGACGTTCGTGTCGAACTGCGACCGCATCATCGTGGCGTAGTTGATGGCCAGGATGGCGTCGGATGTGGAACCGACCAACTGAGTGTTCAGAAACTTCAGAGCCATCAGGGAGACGTCCCAGTTGACTCCCGCTACGCCCAGGCCGTTGTTGCCGACCGCTCCGATGGTGCCCGCGACGTGCGTGCCATGTCGGTGATCGTCAAAGGGATCGTTGTCGTTGTTGAGAAAGTCCCAGCCGATCAAGTCATCAGTCAGACCGTTGCCATCTTCGTCGATGCCGTTTTCCCAACGACTGTCAACCAGCAGGTCGCCGGCATCGATAAAACCGTTTGCGTTGCTATCCGTGACGCTGGCTGAATTGGCCGGCTGGTTCAGATCGATAAACGTGATCAGGCCATCGGCATCGGTGTCTGTCAGTGATCCGGAAAGAGCGACCGGGATCTCGCCCTGGTTGATCCAAACGTTTCGGAAGAGGTCAGGATGCGTGTAATCGATGCCGGAATCGATCACCGGCACGACAACCGAGTGGCTGCCCGTCGTCTTGTCCCAGGCGGCTGGCGCGTTGATGTCCGAGTTGGCCGTTCCAAAGAATTGACCCGTGTTGTCAAAGCTGTACTGCTGGGCCGCGAATTGCGTGTCGTCAGGGATCTGCTGAGCAAAGACCGACTGGTCTTCGGTGACTGACGAAACGAGGCCGCTGTCGATCAGTTGTTCGCGAAGGCTGTTGTCGGGAGACGTATCACGGACAAGCACCACGCCGGGTTCGCCAAGGCCGCGTACGACGGCTCCCTGGATCGAGTTGGCTTCAAGCATCCGTTGGACGCCAGCGACATTGCCAGCCTGGGATGTCCCAGCGGACTTGAGTCGAACGAGAAAACGCTGAGTTGAAGGTTCAACGTGCGAAGACTCCAGTGAAACAAACCAGTCACTGGGCGCATACGTCGCCGTTGAAGCGACTGCGCTCAGGCAAACTCGCGCCTCAAGGCGTTCGATGGAATGTTCGGTCCGAGACTCGGCGGACTTGATCGTGTCGATCCACGATCGCCGGCGGGAACTTCCTCGGCAGGAAACTGATCGCAGCCAGTTTGACAGCAACATGAAAAGTCTCCCGCTGTCCTGAATAGACGCTTAGAAATTCGCACGGTGTTCGAGCACCTGTGACTTGCCCGCCGCATGATTTGCTGAACCGCCAAAGCTTTCGCTGTCTGAGCGTGGCGAATCTGTCAGAACGTGGCCACCGATCATACGAATCGATATGGTACTTTGATACTTACGCCACGTCAGGAATCACAAAGTGTCCAGATTTGTTCGTGCTTAAAGTGAACCTTGCTGCCAGCGAGAGCCGGATACCGAAACTCGGTCCAAAACGGTGAGGCGAAGTTACTTCAGGACTGATTTGCACAGCGGTTCGCCTGCCACAAGCAAAGAAGATTCGTAGACTTGATCGAAAGATCCACTCAGAGTGTGCGTCTGCTTCACTGAAATGGCTCCAACAGTGTGCCTCAGGTCTGAATTGATTGACTGATGACGGACAAGATGAAGTCAGCCGACGAAGCCGATGAGAACAGCGACGTTAACAGCGATTCGCTGGAGTTGGTCTATGAAAAGTTTGAATCGGCCTGGATAGAGACGCCGTACCCGAGTCTCCGTGAGTACTTGACGAATTCAGACGACGAATCCAGGAAGACATTGCTGATCGAGTTGATCCAAATCGATATGGAACGTCGCTGGCGTTCTCGTGAGGCTTTACCCGCTGGTGATCCACTGCCCGCTCGTCCGTCAATTACGGACTACGTGAATGCTTTTCCCGAGTGCGGCAGCATGGATGATTTGCCCATAGAATTACTTGCGTTTGAATTCCGTGTTCGACATCTCTGGGGAGATTGTCCTGAAGTCAATGACTTCGTTTCGAAGTTTTCGAGACAGGGCAAAGAATTAAAGAATGCATGCATAGAGTTGGTCGCGAACCTGGCCGCGCGAGTCACTCATGATTCTCCTGCGGAACTTCTACAGGAAGAGCCGGGAACGATTTCGGAACTCATCGGACTCAAACCGAAGCCGAACGATACTGATTCGGAAAAATCGCCGGAGCAGTCTTATCAGAGCCTCAGTGAAGGGATGCAGATTTCGCATTACCTGCTGGGACGGCAGATCGGCAAAGGTGGCTTTGGTGTCGTGTTTCAGGCAAGGAATCTGGATCGCCCCTACCAGGAGTGTGCGGTTAAGCTGATTCGGCCTGACCGTGTGGCTCGCCCCAAACTCGCGAAACGATTCAAACAGGAAATCGAAGTACTCACTGGCCTGTCGCATCCCAACATTGCGTGTGCGACAGACTCCGGTGAATGGGAAGGAGTGCTGTATCTCGTTCTGGAATATGTTGATGGGATCTCCGTCGATCGTCTCGTTCGCCGAGATACTGGCATCGCTGTAGCCGACGCGTGCGAGTTAATCCGCCAGGCTGCGATCGGGTTACAGCATATCCACGAAATGAAGCGAGCCCATCGCGACATCAAGCCGTCTAATCTGATGGTCGATTCAGAGGGGACGGTCAGGATTCTTGATCTTGGCCTGGCGAGACTCATGGACATTGAGGATCGTGCAGAACGATTAACATCACTCGGCGATGTCATGGGCACGCCGGATTACATGGCGCCAGAGCAGTGGCGTGATATCAGCCGTGTCGACATTCGCGGAGACATCTACAGTCTGGGCTGCACTCTGTACTGTCTGCTGACTGGTGAACCACCGTTTGCAGGCGACTCGCACTGCAATCCGATCGCTCTGATGAGAGCCCATACGGAATCGCCGGTTCCTGATGCGTGTCAGAAAAGGAACAGTGTCCCGAAAACACTGCAGAAGTTGATCGAGGCGTGTATGGCCAAGCAGGTTGATGATCGGCCTGTGGAACCGAAGGTCGTTGCCGATGCGCTGATTCCGTTTGTGAACGACGCCCGACTGTCGACGTTGCATGTGCCCATCCCCGCTTCCGATCCCTCATCGGCTGGCGAAACATTGATCGAGCCAACGGCGAAGAACGAGGCTGCCGCATCAGCGGATGCATCCATTGATAAACCGACACCGCCTGAGAGTCCGGTTGCTGCGACTGACGAACAACCGACGGACGGGCTGCCAGGTGCTAACCAGACGCCGACAGGCTGCGAGACGATGGTCGAGTTAGTTGAAACCCGGCAGCCCACAGCTCCGGAAGCCGCTGCAGCGTCTGTTGAAACGCTGATTGAATCAGAGATCGTCACAAAGCTGCCGACATTCGAAGAGACGCTCATTCAACGCAGCGATGAACTGAATGCAGCGGACGCTGAGCACAGCATCAAGCCGGGCGGCTCGACAAAATTGACAGGCAATCGGAGCAGTCCTTCGACCAGTGCAGTCATACGCAGTTACTCGAAAAGCGGCAGTGTCGTACTGACGCCGCGGCAGGTGACTTATGGCAAAGTCACCGGCAAGGAAAATGCCGAGTACGAAATTGGAGCGAAGCTCGGCGAAGGCGGCATGGGTGCTGTCTATCGAGCACGTCAAGGATCCATTGATCGCGGCGTCGCTCTGAAGATGGTCAAGAAGAATCAGGGGCTGGCTGACGCTCAGGACAAGTTCCTGGCGGAAGCCGTCGTGACCGGCGCGCTGGAGCATCCCAACATAGTGCCGATCTACGACCTCGGCGTGAATGCCGACGATGAACTGTTCTATGCCATGAAAGAGGTGCAGGGGCACGCCTGGACGGACTCGATCGACACGGTGAGTCTCGAAGAGAATCTGGAAGTGATCGTAAAAGTCGCCGACGCGATCGCCTACTCGCACGAGAAAGGCGTCGTCCATCGCGATCTCAAACCTGACAACATCATGATCGGCCAGTTCGGCGAAGTCGTCGTGATGGACTGGGGACTGGCTCTGCCGACTGACAGGTTCGAAAAACAGGGGCTACCGGTCACGTTGGGCCTGGCGGGAACGCCGTCTTACATGGCTCCGGAAATGGCAGACCTGTCGCTGGCACCGATCGGTCCTGCCGCTGACATCTACCTGCTCGGAGCGTTGCTGTTTCGTGCCGTCACAAAGAAGGCACCTCATACCGGTAAGCACGCTTACGCGGCGTTGCAGGCTGCGGCAGTTAACACCATTCAATGGCCCGCCGACGACGCGCATGGCCACGACAAAGAAATACTGGACGTCGCGAGAAAGGCGATGGCGACGCGTCCGGAAGATCGGTACGCATCGGCGGTCGAGTTCAAGCAGGCGCTGCGCGACTACCGGTCGCATTCTGAAAGTCGCCGCCTGACCGACGCAGCCATCGACGAACTGGCCACTGCAGAAACCGGTTCCAACTATCGAAACTTCGAACGTTCAATCGCCGCACTGGAAGAAGCGATCAAGCTGTGGTCAGAGAATCTTCGTGCAGCCGAGACGTTGCAGACTGCTCGCTTGCGATACGGGCAGGCGGCCTTTCAGAAGGGCGATCTCGACCTGGCAGAACTGCAGCTCGACGAGCATGATCTCACCCACGCCGAACTGCTGAAATCGATTCGCGAAACCAGAGCTGAACGTGAAACTCAAGCTCAGCGGGTGCGACGCTTGAAACGAACGGCGGCAGGTCTGGCTGCCGTTGTGTTTCTGACCGTCAGCGTGTCTGCGGTGATGATCAACTCAGCCCGCAATAAAGAAAAGACAGCGAAGGAACAGGAAGCGATTGCAAAAACAGAAGCTGTACACCGCTTCCGTGAGTCACAGTCAACCATCGCCGAACTGTCGCAACTTGCCGACGCGCTGCGCGACTACCCTCTCGCACAGGCCGAACGGCAGCAGTTGCTGACTGCTGTGACGCAATACTACGACCGTCAGACCAGCCAGCAGAGTGACGTTCCTGAGCTACGCATTGAACAGCTTCGCAGTCTGGTCCGCCTGGGCGAGGTATTCAATCAGTTGGCAGAATACTCAAAGGCTATCACGACTTGGGATCGATCGACTGAGCTGGCAGCCAATCTTGAAGGCGACAGCACGTTCGCTGATGAGGCTGCGATTCTACATGCTCAATCGCTGGGCGGTCGGGCTTATTCATTGCTGGCGACGGGTGATCACCCAGCCGCGAAACGTGCGACCGAAGATGCAATCACAAGACTGACTGAAATAGCCGGAGACAGAAACGATCAGGAACTTCCGATCGAATTGGCATCGTTGAGACTGCAACAGGCCAGAATCGAAAAGGCTGAAGGACAATACGCGGAGGCCCTGTCGCAGCTCGGTTCAGCCATCGAATCGTTGCAGGGAATAGCCGATCTTGATCCTTCCAGGCCGGCTCCCTCTGAACTGGGAGTTGCGTTCGGGTTGCAGACTCAGATTCAGGAGTTGACTGGTGATTACAGTGGTGCAGCGTTGTCAGCGATATATGCGGTTGATCTGTGGAAAGAACTGACGGGCTGGTATCCCAGGGAACTCCATTACGCTGACGGTCTGGCCACGAGCCAGATCGATGTGGCGAACGTGCTGCGCGTCGCCGGCCAGGACCCGCTTGACGATTACGAAGCGGCAGTGGCCACGTTTCAGCAACTCGTCGAACTGCGACCCGGAATTCCGAGATACCGGTTTAACCTCGCGACAGCGCTTTCAGGACTGGCCTGGACAAAGAATCGGCTCGCAGAAACAGAGAGTGCCCAGGAGTCCGCAGTACAGTCTGTCAACACGCTGCTGTTTCTGAGCGAGCGGTTTCCGGAAGACATTCGATTTCCGCTGGGTGAGGTGTCAGCGCGGCTGGTCCTGGCAGAGATTCTGCGTGATCGTGCAAAGTTCGATCTGGCCACAGGAGTCATTGAAGAAGCAAGCGTGCGATTAAACGCTGAAGCGATTCCGCCCGAGTCGCCACAATCACGCGAACGGTTTGGAGAACTGCTTCTCATGTTCGGGCAGTTGCAGTCAGCGATTGGTGACACCACTTTGGCTCAGGACTTGTTCCGGCAGTCTTCGGAAACGCTGCTCGAATTGGCTGCAAGTGCGACGGGACTGCCGCGACAGCGGGATACTGCTGCGTGGGCGCTGTATTACCTTGCACATGAGCTCGTCAAAGCGGAGGGCAACTCTGGTGCCGAGACAGCGATCAACGCAGCGATCGAAATTCGTAACGAACTCCCGGAGCGCGCCGCATGGCTCGACAACTATGCCTGGTTGTTACTGACGGCTCCTGTCGAAAGTCTGCGGGACAACTCGAAGGCTGAATTGCTGGCTTTATCAGCAGTGAAGCTTACACCGAAAAGCCCCCGGTTCATCCGCACGCTGGCGATGGCGCAACTGAGAACAGGGAATCTCGACGAAGCGGCCAGAATGCTGAAGAGGTCTGACCTGTTGGTCGAGATGCAGCACCCGGAACAGCAACTGCTGCTGGCGATGCTTGTATTCCGGCAAGGCGACCAGAACCGGGCACGACAACTCTTCGACGCTGGAACTGCACTGATGGAACAGGCGGCTCCAGCCAATCCACGGCTCCTGATGATTCAGCAGGAAGCCGCGATGTTGCTCGGTGTAGTTGTTCCGGTCGGGCAAGATGTATCGGACGCACCAGTTGTGCCGACAAACTGAACCTCGCCAGCCCGCTGCCGTGCAGATGTGGTGACGAATCCGTTTCTGTCATGTGTGACCGTCCGTTCGTGCCCAGAGTGCCGATTATCCGGAACGAGTCGGTGCCGAGGATTAGTGCAACTTCGGAATTGGTCGAACAGCTGGCTCCTGTTGAGTGTCGACCAGCGATTCCAATGTGAGTGCGCCGAATGGAATGGTGCCGTACGAAGGGCGGAGCGATGGCGGAGCCACGCTTTACATTCCGATTATTGCTGACGGTGGCGCTGCTCGCTGCGTTTGCTTCTGGAAGATTGAGACTGGACGCCGCCGAGCCATTCGTTGAGCAGGACGCTGGCCTTGCGACCTTCTACAGTGACGGTGACGCGTTGTTCGGACCGGACGAGTTTCAGCGATCGAAATCGCCGTACTGGGACGCGTTGCTTCAGCCGGGTGGCCTCGATGAAATGACGTACGACGAAACCGGAAGGATTCGGTACGTGTCGCTGCATCTGTATCAGGATATTGCCCCGCTGCAGCCAATGCCGCTCAATGCGTCGCCGAATATCGCTTCGACACAGGCCGCTCCAAATTCTGTGGCAGCATTATTCAGAGGGCGACAAAGCAGCCCGCTCGTCCAACTGGCCAGCCGATCAACACCAGAAAAGCGTGTCGCCGCTGACCGCGTTCTGGGCATTGAATCGAAAGCCCGCTCGACCACCGACGTTGGAAGTCTGCTCGGCAAATCGTCGCAGAGCACCGGGCTGGTGACTCAAAAGCGAAATCCAATCATCACCGATCCGCGAATCCGAGGTAGCCGCGTTGGTCAGCTTGCGGCCTCGGGATCACACTGGTTACCCGCGAGAATTGACCTGGATACGGTACTCAGCAAGATCGATTCCGATCTCATTTCGTCCGTCGACGTGGTCAAAGGTCCTTACGCCGTTGAGTATGGTCCCGGGACAAGCTTCATCAGTTTCGATCTTGCCCACAGTCCACGATCCGACAACGGGCCAGTGCTCGGCGGATCAACATCGCTGGAGTATCGGACGAATGGCGAGCAATGGTACGGTCGGCAGACAGTCGCCTATGCCGATGAAGACTGGGGCGCACGTGTAGGTTACGGACATCGAACAGGGTCAGACTATGAGGCTGGAGACGGCGCGAGCATTCCGTCGAGCTACCAGTCACGCGATCTCGATCTGGCCGTCGGGTTTGACTTCGCGCCGGGGCAGTCGCTTGAACTGTTCTACCTTCATCAGGATCAGACCGATGTGGAACTAGCTGGTCAGGCCTTTGACATCGACTCGCTGACGACCGACGCGATCGAGTCCACCTGGATCAACGAAAACATCAACTGGGCCGATCGTCTGGAGATCGAAGGCTGGTACAACCAGTCGGACCTGGGGGGGAACGCTCAGAGACTCAGCAAGCGTCAGACATTTCCTTTCCTGGATGTCATACGGTTTGTCGGGGGCACTGATATACGGTCAGTCTCAACGGGAGCACGAGCATCAGCGACGTGGGAACACGATGATTTCAGCAGTACTCGCGCGGGTGTCGACGTTCGTGTCATTTGTCAGGAACTTGACGAAATCACTTCCGGACAGTTTGGCTTTACGCTGTTCACGGATGCCAATTCGCCGATCCCGCGTTCATCATCTGCGAACCCCGGCATTTTCATCGAGCACAGTCTGCAGACTGAAAGCGGAACCAACATCACTGTCGGAGCCCGCGCAGACATCGTGACGGCTGAAATTCTTGACCCACGTTCAAGCCTGCAGAACGTGGGAACCGGCGGCATCCCGCTGTCCGCAATTCTGGGTTCGGATGACTTCGATCAAAGCTTCGGACTTTGGTCAACATTCATCACCGCCGAACATCCAGTCGATGAAAACTGGACCTTCAAAGGCGGCGTCGGATACGGCATGCGACCGCCGTCGCTGACTGAACTGTACGTTGCCGAGTCGTTCATGTTTCTGCTGCAGAGTGGCCTGAACACGGTGACCGGTGATCCGCGACTTTCGGAAGAACGTCAGTTTCAGATTGATGCTGGTTTGGAATACGCAGACGAAACGTTTTCGGCCAGTGGCAACATTTTTCATGCCTGGGTCAACGACCGAATCACGTTTGAAAACCTGTCCGTACGCCGAGGGCCGCCGTTTGGTCAGATCGAACAAACAAATCTGAAGTACGTCAACACGGAACTTGCCACACTATTCGGTTTCGAAGCTGACGCCGAATGGCGACTCTCAGAATCCTTCGAACTGTTCGGTCAGGTTTCTTACGTCGAAGGCACCGACCAGACTCGCAACGGTGACTTCGCAACGTTACAAGCTCAGTCGCTGCCTCTGACAGCAAGTCAGCAAGTTGCCGGACTGCCACGAGGTGCATTCTCAGGAGTCGCTGGCGGAGCTAAAGAACCGCTGCCAGGCATCGCTCCATTTCAGTCTCGGTTGGGCATTCGACTGCTTGGAGACATCGGCGACTCGCCCTTCAGTATCGAAGTCGCCGCCCGCATCGTCGACGACCAGGATCGGGTCGCCAGCAGCCTCCTCGAGAGCCGCACGCCAGGCTTCACCGTGTGGGATACACGCGGAGTACTGCAGATGACCGAGTCGATCACCATCTTCGCTGGCGTTGAAAACTTTACTGACAAGAACTACCGGGAACATTTCGACTTCCGATCCCAAGGTGGCCAATCCGTGCGACAACCCGGAGTGAACTTCTACTTTGGCACCGAAATGGTCTATTGAGGCAGGCGTGAGACCGATTTGGCTAGCAGCCCGTTGAAAAAGACGCCGGATTAGCCTGGGACAGGATGTGAGTTGGCGCTGTTCTGCTCGTGGTTTTGATTTTCAGTGATGGAGCGTGACTGATGGCTCCTGGTCAGCGTCGAACCGAACGGCAGCAGGAGGTCTGGGTGGCGACTGCAAAGCTGCCGGCGTTGATTGGTCATGTGTTTTATGGTGCCCTCAATGGTGTGCTTCGCGACGGGAATTTTGATGACTTCGCCGAGTCGCCCTGCGGGCCTTTCCATAAAGAATGCGGTCGTCCTGGCATTCCACCGGGCATCTACTTCCGCATGATCTTTGTGGGGTACTTCGAGGGTATCGATTCTCAGCGGGGCATCGCTTGGCGTTGTCGGGACAGTCTGTCTTTACATAAATTTCTCGGGTATTCACTGCATGAGAACACGACGGTCTGTTCGAGTCTGATTCGCATCCGCCAGCGTCTCCTTCTGAAAGTGTTCGAAGAAGTTTTCGCGTTCGTGCTGTCACTGATCGAAGAGCACGGGCTGCTGAAAGGCAAAACCGTCGGTGTCGATTCGACTCTGCTGGAAGCCAACGCGGCGATGGACAGTCCCAGGGCAGTGGATTGTCAGTCGATAAAGCACCGTCACCGTCCCTTGAGAATCACAGACGAGACATTTCAGACCGGCCTCGCCGGATCGTTCGAAAGTATACCGGCGAGGACAGGGAAGCGTACGTCCGCGGGCTGGCCGAAGCCGAAGGTGTCGAGATCAACAGCGACGATGACCTGCGGAAGTTCGATCGAAAACGCAAAGGCAAGAAGGTTTCGAATCAGGACTGGGAAAGTTTCAGCGACCCCGACGCCCGCATCATGAAGAAGCAACCTGTGGCCGCCGACTGATTAAAGAAGGGAAGAGGCCACGGGCGTTAGCAGAACACAGCACACTCGTCTGTTGTACAGGCAGGAGCACACGGGCGACCTGGAGACCGAAGTGATCTTGTCCGCCGAAATCTATTACGGCCACGAGTCCGAAGGCAACACGCTGCTGGACAGCGTCAACACCACTCAAGGCAACCTGCAGCAGGCTGACAGCGAAGCGGAGATCAAAGAGGCCGTTGGCGACAAGGGGTACCACAAAAACGAAACGCTAGCGAAGTGGTCGGAAGGACGATCTGCGAACATACATCTGCGAGTCGGATGGACTGAACCGTCGCTGGACGGACAAGCCTGCTGATTACGAAGCCGCGTATCGAGCCAACCGACGTCCTCTGAAAGGAGATCGTAACCAGCGTATGCAGAAGTTACGTTGCGAACGCGTGGAAAGAAGTTTCGCCCACGTCTGTGAAACCGGCGGAGCCCGCCGTACCCGGGCTGCGAGGCCTGGAAAACAACCGCAAGAAAGTCCGGTTGGTAGTCGCCGCTCACAACCTTGGTCTGACCCTGCGAAAACTACTCGGTAGCGGCAAGCCCAGAGAGTTCTCGGGCCGCCCAGGACTGCTGATTTCGATGTTTTCGCCGCTTCAAGCCGTCCTGAAACGTTCCCAGCGACTCCTCAGCCTCGTAAAACTATTCGACCGAGTCCACGACCAGTGACACCTCCCGAAATTTCTCACGCCAACCTGCACCTTATTACCAGCAACGATCAGTGTTCTTCAACGGGCTGCCAGCAGCCACTGTCTGGGTGGGGCCGATTTACGCGCCGATCTCCACAAGTCGAGTGATAGATGTAGCAACGCGGCCTCGTTCTTCCATGTTCCAGCCTCGGCCGCATGATTTACAAGAACGCCGCCGACGAATTCGACCGGCTTCTCCGCAGGTGTTTCCGACACGCGAATTGACGTCTCCGCAACGCGGACAGACGATTCCTTTCATCGATTCCACCTCCAAAAGTAAGTGTGTTGCAAAATGCGGCACTTCCGTATGGTCACATGAGCTCAGAACCCCTAGGGAGGACCCGAGACGTTCCGAGACGTCGTCACGCGTCGTCAGTGACCCGCTGCCTGCCCGTCGGGTTGCCCGGTGCCGGTCTTGTGCTTCAACTGCGACGAACGCTGCCACGGTGCCGTTGTGGGCCTTGTCGACGGTGGTCAGTTTTGGCGGTGCCGTTGGTTCGGTTTCGGCTTGTCGGTTTGCCGCGCGGTTGTTGCCGGCAATCAACCTTGCGAGCTTTGAATGTCTCATTCGTTTTTCCCTTCCGTGGGTGTTGGTCAATCGGGGATTGCGTCGCGGTATTCCATCCGACAACCAACCCAATTCAGCGGGACTTCGCCGAGTGGCCCCCTTCGATTCTTCGCAACGATAAGCTTGGCTTCGGATGGGTCGGCATTGACGTCGTGATGCAGGAACAAGACTCTGTCGGCGTCTTGCTCGATAGCACCGCTTTCACGCAAATCGGAAAGGACAGGCCGCTTGTCTTCTCGGCTCTTGGCGTTGCGATTCAGTTGAGCCACAAGCAAGATCGGGATGCCCAATTCGCGTGCTAATGCTTTCAGTGCGTGGCTTATCTCCGCAATCTGTTGCTCACGGATCACTCGTTTGTCCGATGGTTCAACGAGTTGCAGATAATCGATGATCAAAAGACGGAGGCCATGTTTGCGTTGTTGCAAACGAGCCACCGCAGCGATCCGTTGAAGTGAGATTCGCGGGGCGTCGTCAATGCGGATCGGGAGGTTTGCGAGTGAATTGCTCGCCTCGATCATGCGTTCTTCACTGAGTTCGTCGAGTTCGTTTGGGGCATCGAGTTCAGTGAAATTCAGTCCCGACTCCAGCGCCAACAATCTTTGCGTGATTTCGACTGAATCCATTTCCAACGAAAAGATCAGTACCCGGTTGCCATGCAACGCGACGTTGCGACCAATGCACAATGCAAGGGACGTCTTGCCCCCGCCGGTGCCTGCCGACAAGACATTCAACGTCGCGGGTTTTAAACCGCCGATTGCAGAATCGATCGAAACAAATCCGGTCGAAAGGCCTTTGCTGTTTCCCGACTTCCAGTCTTCATTCAGCATTTCAAGCCCGACTGACATATCCACCGGACCGGACCGCACGGTGGATTCCAGCAGCCGGGTAAAATTGTCGGACGTTTGGGCAAGAATGTCGTCGGTGTCGTCAGTGCCGTCGACGACGGCGGCATGGGCGACGGCACTGATCTCAGAGATTCGGCGACGCGTCCAGCGATCGATGACGATATCGGCGTAGTACCTCGCATGAGCAGCGTTCGGTACCGCTTCCAGAATCTGAATCAGGTAGTCGTCGCCGCCAACGGCTTCGAGTTTGCCCGCACGTTCCAATTCCTCGCTAAGCGTTACGACGTCGGGTTTGACACCTCGCTTGGTCATCGCGATGACGGCTTCGAAAATCACTTGATTCGGTTCAAAGTAGAAATGCTCACCTCGCAGAGCTTCGGCAACGTCATCAACAGCTTCGGGCGACAAGCACATCGACCCGAGCACTGCTTGCTCAGCTTCAAGGTTTTGAGGCCGGGGCGACAGCATCGCCGGTTCAGCAGATCGGATCATCGTCGTATCCCTCCGGTACAGTAGCGGCAAGCTTTGCCCCGAGATTGCCGATGTCGAAATTGGCCTTCGGCTTCGTCAGCGATCGGATCGCAGCACGGGCCGCGTCTTCGTCAGCGTTGGTGCCCTTCCAGTCCTCGTCGCGTAGCAGCGACGTCATCAACGCGCCAGGATTCTTGATTCCCGATTGACGGCGAACGTAGACTGCAAGCGTGTGGAATCGCAGTTGGTCGGCTTCCTGCATCCAATTGCTTTTGACCGCTTGCCGGAATCGGGATTCGACCTTGGCGTGGTCTTTGAGTTCGTCCGGTTTGATCGTCCAAGAAAACTGCTTCAAAGAAGCCACACCGTCCTGTGTGTTCTTTTGGGTGTTCTTTAATGGGTGTTTGTAGGAAGCGGGTTTCCGGTTTCGGGCTACTAAACCGGAAGTGGGTTTCCGGTTCGTACCGGAAGTGGGTTTCCGGTTTGGTTTAGATGAAACCGGAAGTGGGTTTCCGGTTTCACTGATTCGATTCCAGTTCAACCGGTAGCGATTTGGCGATGCCCGACGGACTGAAATCAGCCCACGTTCGACAAGACTGTCGGTCAGATTCCGCACTTGTCGGTCCGACAAGCCGACATTCAAGGCCAACGTTTCCTGTGCGGGCCAGGCTTCCGAATTGCTGCCTGCGTAGTGGTTCAAAGTCCACAACAGAAGCTTCTCGGCTGGCTTCACGTCGGCAAGATTCAAGATCAGTCGTTGCCGGTCAAAGAATTCTGGAAGTATCGGTGCGGTCATTGAACCGCCTTCCATGCAACTTCAACGTGATCAGCAAGCGGCGTCTTGCCGCGTGTACCTGACGATACTACCATCCGTGTCGAATCCTGATTGAGCCGGTTACCAACATGCGAGGGCGGTGACCGGCTTTTTGCGTTGGTGCGTGTTGCACGAACAAGCCGACGGGAAGCCGAGCAATGCGTTGCTCAGGCGTTGGCGGGCATCAGATGAGGCCCGCAGCTTCCAGCTTGCGTTGGATGTGTTCCGGTCGGTCGCCGGTGCCGTCGTCGCGTGCGGCGGCTTGTGCTTCAGTTCGCGTTGACTCGACAGCGGCCAGCCAGCGTCGGATTGCTTGGTGCGAAGTGTAGGTCCGGCCCATCACCTTGACGGACTCCAGCTTGTGGCCGCGAAGACCTTTGCTGATCCATCGCCAGCAAGTCGTTGGTGCAGGTCGCTCGCCGGTCAATTCTTCAACCCCGTCGGCGGGGGAAACCAAGTCTTCGTCGAGTAGATTCGTCGTGTCGTGCGTTGTTGCGGTGGTCATTGCCATCTCCTGCGTGTGTTCCGAAAACAACTGAGTTGCAAGAGAAACTATCACCGCGCACTTGTCCGTCCAGTTCGCTGGCGCCATACACGACCGATTGATCGATATGGAATCGAAACCTGCTCGAAACCTAATCGTTTCGGGCTCAATCTCACTTGTTGTCATCGACGGAGAGCCCAAGAATTGCACGCCAATTCGATTTCAGCTCCGGGCAAGATGGATTCAACAGCCAGTGACCGTTCTTAGGCTTACCGTCTCGTCGCTGAAAAGCGGGATCTCGCTGGAAGTGTCGCGGATGCTCTCGGATGTGTCTCTGGATCGAACCTTCTGCAAGGCTGAGCACCTTTTTGAGCTGCCCAGTCCTTACGGGAATCCAGTCCGTCGTATTAACGCCGTTTCCTTGCGTCTTGCTGGCTTCCGACGTCACTGTGTCATTTTCTTCGAGAATGGTCTTCAATATCGCTTGCTTCGATCCTCGCGGCAATGCCCGGTCGATCATGCGTTGCACTGTTTCGCGGACGTTATCCGGCCAGTTCAGGCCGTCGTCGATGTTCTGCCGAGCCATGATAATTAGCTCACTGAGTGACAGTCTTTTCGATTCCAGCAAAGTCATGCCAGCGGTTTCGCACAATGCATCGCGGACGTCGACAGGGATCAATGCACCGTCGCTATGAACGAACTTATCAGAACCCATCGTTAGTGTTTCGAGGGGGCCGCCTTCCTCAAGAAGCGATTGCCAGATGAAGACGTACAACGGGAAGCGACCGTTGATCAGATCATCCAGCCCGCCCAGATAACTGGCGAAGCCGACAGCTTGGTCGATTTTGATTTTTCTCCGGGTGTTTCGATTCATCGCGTTTGTCCTCTTTGCTGAAGCCGAGTGACCCGGTCTGACCACGGGGCAAGGAGGAACCCACAGTCAGACCGAATCGGCGCGATGATCAGTCGCTCCCGGCAAGTGCTTCGAATTTACCTCAACCGAGTTGCTGCATCACTCGCTCGGCCAAACTTCGGTCCTTCTCCGCGTAGATTTCTGCCGTCGCAATGTTGGCATGACCAAGCACAACCTGCGCGGCTTCGATGCCGAACGTTCGTCTGATGCTGGTTGCGGCAGTGTGTCTCAATTGGTGCGGGTGCCAGCAATGCTGTTCCCGCCACGCGCGGGCTTGTGCCTGCAACTGTTCGCGTTCGGTGGCCGGAAGCTTGGTCGAGACGTTGCGAAGCTCACGCGGCATGTCGTGGGCCTTCTCGCAGCCCTTGCGGACGGCGCTGCCATAGCTGGCGACGGTGTACCGTTCGCCGGGCTTTCGTTCGGGCTTGGATTTCGGCTTGCGGGCCTTCTGGCTTGGCGTCAGTGGCGACCGGCGTTTCTCCAGGCGTTGTGCGTCGAACTCGGCACGGGCTTCGGCTGGCGAAAACAGGAATGCCGTCATGTCGGTTTTCAGGAACTGACGGATGATGGCTTGCGCTTGCGGACCAAGGACAATGATTCGCTTCCGCCCGTGGTGTTGCGTCTTGTGCGATTCCGGTGAGTATTCCCAAAGCGGGCCGCACATCGTGAGGTCACAACCACGCATCGCGGTGACTTCTCCGGGCCTCATTCCCGTGACAAGTTGCAACTGGATCATGGCCCAAACCTGACGGCTGACGTGTGGCCGGACGGCGTCTACGGCTGCTTCTGATACAGGCTGAACCGGGATCGACTCAGCGGCCTCGGTTCGCCCTTCACGTAGGCCAGCGACTGTTTGCAAGGCGTTCAGCGTTTGAACGGGAAGAAGCTCCTGACTCGCCGCCCATTGGAACATGCGGCGAATTCGGCCAATGTGAATGTTGATGCTCTTTCGCTTCCAGCCCGCTGCAATCATGTCGGTGCGGACGGCCTGAAGCTTCAACGGCCCGAAGTCCCGAGCACGGTCCCGTCCAGCGGCTCGCACGACAACGCGAAGGGCCGCCATGATCGACGACACCTCGGACGTTTCTTCGCCGTTCTTGCGGTAATGCTGCCGGGCGTACTGCAAATAACGCAGGGCCAGCTCGTCAACGGTCAGCGTCACGCCGTCAGCAGACTGGTTGACGGTCCATTCGCGAACGATCTCGTCGTAGCGGTCGCGGCTTTCGGGCGAGTTGTACTCCCCGAGGTAATGATCTTTGCCGTCAAGTCGGACGTAAGCTTGTCCGCTTGGTTTGTGGTGCCAGTACCCCGGCTTCTTCTTGCGCGGCATCGTGCAGGACTCCTGAATGTCGTACGAAAAGTCGTAGATCAGGGTTTCTTCTGCACTACCGGGTGTCGGCAGGTAGTCGCAAGCTGCGACTCAGTAACGATTTAGAAAAAGTCGGGGCGACATGATTTGAACATGCGACTTCCTGCTCCCAAACCGGTCGCTGTACGAGCCAAGCAAGTGGGCGAAATCTCGGTAAGGCAACACGTTACATGATTGCAGCCGAGTTTCAATTCATTCCACTCCGTACCGTTGTTTCTCAGCGTTTTTAGTACCGCTCAAGTAGCGCGCGTATGAAGCGCGTAGTGGTCGTTTGATTGTCCGAAGGTGAGACCGGCGGCAGTTAGGTCTGCCGTTCGGCGACAGCGAAGCGGCGCGCTCGGCAATCCAGCGAAGACCTCACTGCGGCAGCCCATGAAAAACGGACAGGG
>JADHNX010000015.1 GCA_016779365.1 Planctomycetaceae bacterium | reverse complement strand
TGCACAGTCGGGAACGCCACATCGCCGTGCTCAGTGAACATCCCCCCGGAGCAGGCTGGAGACGTCTTGCCAAACGTTACGGAAAAAAGCTGGTGCATGTTCCACTGGGGCGATTCAGCCAGGAAACCATCCAAAGGCTCAGGATGGTCCACGTGCTCAACGGTCAGGAAGTCCGGAGCTTTGCCGCTCACTTCATCCGCGGTTCTTAGCCAGGCTCGAGCTTCGCTGCACAACGCAAAGTTTCCCGGCACAACGCAGTTCCAAACAGCTCTCAGTTAAACCGCGGATCGATACGGGCATCGTTCATGTTGATCAGAGCCAGCCGCTCGCGGACTTCGGCCAGGCTGACACGGTTTCGCAGCGCCCAGTTGAGAATATCGAGATTCTCACACCCCTGGCGGTACTGATCGATGATCTCAAGAGCGAGTGAGTCACCAGACTCGATCAGCGGCACCAGCACGCCGAATGCCTCAGAAGCGAACTCTGACCAACGGTATTCACCGAGCAGGTGCTCAAGGTGGCGATACCGAAGGAAGTTCCACCAGAAGCGGTTATACCAGTCCAGGAAACCGTTGTTCCCGACGTCGTAGCCTCGCTTCTGACTTTCAATCCAGCGGTGGCACCGAGCCTCTTCGAAGGCGGCCTCATAGAGGCTGCAAACTTCCACTTCGAGCACACAAGCCTGACTCATCGGTCGGAAACCCTGACTCTGAAGGTGGCACAATCCAGGACGAGAACCACCCTACCGACACTTGACCTGACGGCTGGAAACGAAACCAGCAGGCGGCGTCCGATCAGGCTTGACTTATAAGTCGGTCAGAAAATACTCGCAACAGCCAATCGCACTATAATTCGTCGCGCATCCAGAATTCGCCTAAGGTTTCAGCACTGGCTCTTTCCACAAAAAAACTCTCAGCCAGAGAGTCCCTGGCCAAGAGTCAAAAATCAAGGAGTGGCTCACCGGCCACTGCGTCAGCAGAAACCTGCTGACAACTCTGGAAGCTACTGAGTGACGGTTGCTTCGCGGAACGGGAATGAATCGATCGGAACCAGCGGCACAGGAGGCAGCGCCTTCTGAGTGATTGCGTAGGGAATTGCGTAGGCGCCGACCTTGCCGGAAGTCAGTTCGGCCACATACAAAGCGCTGCTTCCCCACTGATTACCGCCACTGTTCGGGATCTCTGCGAACCCGCTCGAAACGGCGTAATACGGTGTTCCAGATGCTCCGACTTTGAAATCCTCCGCGAGATTTCGATAGTAGAAGTTGACGAACGCTGTTCCCTGGCGAGTTCGGTTCATCAAGGCTCCGGTGAGCCGCCCAGTGAGATAGTCGATAACGAAAACGGCTTCCGTCGCACCAGTCACCGGTGCCGTAATCATCCCAAACTTTTCGTTTCGATCAGCCGTTGATGCGGACAGTGGCTCATGCGGCCAGATCGTCGCGATGCTGATCCCTGCAACCAGGCCAGTCATCAGCCACACCCACTTGTAGCTCGTTCGATTTACAGACATATCCGTTTCTCCAGATTGTTCGATCCGATCAAATCTTTTCGACGAGTCCATCGCTCGCCAGTCATTGAGTTTCGAAATGTAGCCACCGGCTCAGGCACGAACCAGCCCGATCCCACGTGACACCGGTTGCCATTTCTGCTGCGTCAATCATCCTTCGGCGGAGATTTTGCTTCTTCGGTGGCCTCATCATCCCGGTTAGATCGACCGGGAATCGATCGACCGTGAGGATCAAGTCCCGGTTGATCGAGTTCTTCTTCCAGCTGGTCGACCAGCGGTATGTCCAGAAAATGTTCGACGCGGTGAGCTGCTTCGTGGAGATGATCGTCTGGCAGCGAAAAATGGCGGGCCATGTACGATTCCCACAGCCGATGAGAACGCACAAGATGCTCCGCGTGCTCGCGTCCGGAAGCCGTCAATGCCCAACCGCCATCGGCACTCGCCACGAAGCCCTGCCGACTGAGCCGCCAGCAGGCCAGCCGCCCTCGCAGCGTCGCCAGTACAGACGCGTTAACAAATGGTCCCTCGTCTGTCTGCGAGCTGGCTTCTTCTCGCCGATAAAGAATTCCCAGGCAGTCCTCGCAGAGAATTCTGAACCCAAGCAGCGACTGCCGAACGGTCTGTACGACCAGGCCTCGTCGAGGGCTGAACAGAAACGCCAGACCAAAGACCAACCCACAAACGATGGCCGTCATCCCGGCCGTGCTGGAATCGTCAACCGTCGTGAAACCGAGACTGCCAAAGACTGCCACGGGAGTCCATAAAGCCAGTCCGTGTCCCACAAACGCGCTGCTTCCGGCGATCACCAGAGCCAGCAGAATCATGACATGCAGCCGTTCGCTCAACAGAAACGCCGCGACCGGCGGCGCCACCAGCACGGTAATAACAAGGATGGCTCCGACCGACTGAAACGCCGCCACCAGAGTAACCGACGTAGTGGCCATCAGAACGTAATGCACCAGGGTGGAATTCAGTCCGAGACTTGTCGCCAGATCCGGATCGAACGTCGTCAGTCGCAGCTCTTTGAAGCACAACCCGAGCAACAGCAGATTCACAACCAGCACGGAACCATTCAGGACAGCCGCCGTCGGGACGTCAGAATCGCCGACCGTATCGAGCACCACCGTCTCGACCGCTCCGAAGAGAACACAGTCGGCGTCCAGGTGCACATCGTCGGCGTAGAGCCGGACCATCAAGAGTCCCAGGGCAAACAACGACGTGTAGACAACTCCCAGCGCGGCAGAATTCTCGACGCGTCCCAGTCGCTGCACGGCTTCGGTCAGAAACGCCGTCAGCAGGCCCGCCACAACGGCTCCCCCCAGCAGCACGAACTGCATCGTCGATCCGCCTTCGGAATGCGGCCCGACAATTCCCAGCCAGTACGCCGCCAGAAATGCCGCAACGATGCCGGGCAGCACTGTGTGGCTCAACGCGTCTCCAAGCATGCTCTGCCGACGCAGCACAAGAAACGTCCCCGGCACAACACAGGCCATCGCCGCCAGCGCCGCCGTAAGAGTCGTCCAGGTATCAAGTTCCGTCCACACAACCTCACCGTCCTGTTCTGTGGATAATTGTCACGCAGCCGCCTGCTGACCCTGACTGCCTGCCGACGAAGCGTAATCGGGATAACCGTTAAAGTTTACCAGCTCTGCCTGACGATGTTTCGATTGTTGGACCGCGTCCGCTGCTGGTGTGTACGCACGAGACGACCGGCATCCCAACTGAATATCGGATTTGACATCAATCCAGCACGCCTGGAAAGGCCGTCGCCATGGGCAGACTTTTTACAACAACTGCGTTGATTCTAGCCGCGAGCGTAACGACCGGCTGCTATCCGTGCATGCAGGGCGGCTATTACGACCCGTGTGGCGGCGTCGTTTACGGTCCTTCCATGACGACGAAAACGCCGACGTTCCTTTCCGGTCTGAAAAAACACAAGCACAACGAACACACCTGTCCGCTTTGCAATTCTGATGCTCCGCCGTCCCCATCCGGAATTCAACCAGCTCACGCCGGCACGGATCCGTGCTGCCAGCACGGTCACGACCACGGCTCGAACTGGTCGACGACACCGACCTATGCAACGCCCGCCAGTTACGGAGCGGCATTCGGCCAACCAGTGCCCAACCAGAACGTCCACTCGCCAGATTGCGCCTGCCCGTCCCCGCAAAATTGCTCGACCGGTTGCACCGGCAAGTGCTCCTGCGGAAAACGGTCGCAGGCCTGCCGAGGTAAAGGTCAGCCTCACTGCAACTGCTCGACGCCGGCTGTCGACTGCAACGTCTGCGATCCTTGCCACCACGCATTTCCAGTCTCAACTTGCGACACCTGCTCGACACACGGCGACAGCTTTTCGGGATACGTCCATCAAGAGCCGTTCGTCTCTGACTCGTACTCCCCTGCTTACTCGTCGGACTCGCCGATCTACTCGTCAGAGCCGATGATTCTTCCCGGTGAAACAATCATCGACGGAGAGACCTTCCACGGAAACACAATTCTTCCCGAGACACTCGGCCACCCGGAAAACTGCCCACACTGCCAGTCCAGCTCCACCAACGGTCCGATCTTTCAGGGGACGATCATTCCGGGGCACGAGCACGAACCCCTGCCAGCCTACGAAACCGACAAACCAACAGGTCCAGTGCCAGCTCCGGCCGCTGAACCAGAGCCCCCGCAGATCGAAGCAGCGCCCGGCGAATCAGTCTCGCCGATGCCTGAGCCCGGCCCGCTGCCCGCATCGACCACGATGATGATCCCAACCTTCCCGGCACCAAAACCAGCTCGGCAGGTTCACTGGGTACCGAACACGCTGAAATAAAAAGGCGACCGCTCTTTCAGGAAGATCGGGCACGACACAAAGTTGCCACAAGCTATTTCTGCAGTGAAGTCTGCTATGGTCAATCGCCCGAGGTCGCTTCTGCCGACGTGGGCTCACCGGAAGCTGACACTGCAACTCTGCTCTGTCCACCGCGTTGCAAAGCGACGAGCACCAGCCCGACGCCCATCATCGCAGCCCCTGTCCAGTACGGCCATTCGACGTGTGTTTCGTCGAACATTCTCATCCCGATGACTGGTCCGGCGATTCGAGCAAGAGCTGACATGCTCTGCCCCAGGCCGAGAATCTCGCCCTGATTTTCGGTCGCAGTCCTCAAGGAAAGCAGAGCCTGCAGCGACGGAGTCACGGCAGAAAAACCCACAACCGCGATTGGCAACACCATGAAGAGCTGGGAGACCGACCCGTTCTTTCCAGCAAGGCCGATCAGCAGCAGGCCAACGATCATCACCGCCGTGCCACCCAGAGCCAGAAGTTTAGGCTCCAGCTTCGTCGAGAGTCGCCGAACGATGAATCCTTGACTTAACGTCAGAATGAACCCGACGTAAGCAAAGATCAGGAAGTTGTCCTGATCAGACTCACCGAGTGCCTCAGTCAGCAGAGACAGAGTGCTTTCAAACTGAGCGAACGCGCAGGTTGTCACGAAAATCGTCAGAAGCACCATCGCGATCGCCGCGTCGCCAAAGGCCGCTCCGATGTGCTTCAGGTGGAACTTCCCAGCCTTATCAGACTCGCCCTGTTTCAGAGATTCGGGCAATTTTGCCAGTGCCCACAGAAATGCACAGCCGGAAAGTATCGCCGCCACGTAACCAGCCATCGGGCTCGGCGCGCCGTTGACTTCGTCAGAAACGAATGCCGCTCCGATCAGCGGCCCGAACGTAAACCCGATCCCAAATGCAGCTCCGATCAGAGCCATGCCCTTTGTTCGGTTTTCGCGAGACGTGCAATCGGCGATGTAAGCCTGAGCCGTCGGAATCGTCGCGCCGGCAATCCCCGCTCCGATTCGAGTGATAAACAGCCAGGGAAGAACCGCCAGCCCGAGCATCGTTCCCGTCGCTCCGAGCGTCGTCACATAACCAAACATCGCGTACGAAATCGTTGAACCTGCGAGCCCGATCAGCAGCACGGGACGACGGCCAATGCGGTCTGAAATGCCGCCCCAGACCGGAGCAAACACCAGTTGCATCGCCGAGAACGAAGCCATCAACAGGCCAAGTTGAAGATGACTCGCCCCAAAGGCATCGGCGTAACGAGGCAGCAACGGGAGAACAATTCCGAAGCCGAGCAGGTCGATAAAGACCGTCACAAAAATGATCGCCAGCGGAGTCTTCTTCGAAGCCGGCGCAATTTCCCGGTCTGTCATCTCAACACTTTCAAATCACAACGCTGCAAAGTCAGCCACGACGGCTCACACGAAAGTTCGACAACCCCGAGTTGCACCGACCGCCTGCAACCGGTGCGGCGCAGCCGCAAGAGGTCATTGGCAGGCACCAAACCAACACACTCCAGGCGAATCGAGAAGTGTTTTCCGAACGCCTTCACTGCTGAATCAACCGCGAACCCACCACCACGCCAGCAGACACAGCAGGGGAAAACCCAGAAACATGATCAGAGCGGTGACCATTGTCGATCGTGAACTATCAGGCCAGCGTCCCATCTTTACACCCAAAAGCACCCCGACCACCTAGAGTAATCGGGGTGCGAGGTTTCGTTTTATGCCGGCCCGGAACTGCCAATTGCCAAACAGCAAACATCGCAACCAGGCCGCTTAAGCGAATCAACCAACGACTTCCGGATCAGTTTCCGGAGCCGCCTCACTCTTCGGATCGAACCAGTCGGCTTTGAATTCGATTCGCTTCTTGTGCTTCATCGCAAGGTTGGCCGTCAGTGCCATGATGGCATCGGCCATCGCCACGGTTCCGTTACACCGCAATTCGTCCTTGCCAGTACGAATGCAGTAGCACCAGTGTTCCATTTCTTCGCGGTAGCCTCGACTGATCGACGCCCCCATCCCCTGCTGAGCCGTGTTGGCAGCCGCTGATGGAGCCGCCGTTTCGTAGCTGTCCAGAACCGGTCCGCCTTCTTTACTGCTGACAACCCAGCAACGCTGCTCGAAGCCGCCGGGACTGTCCTTACTGGCTTCCTTGTAAAGCAGGGCTTCTTTTTCCGTCTTCATGACAACGGTGCCGCGACTTCCAAACACCGCTTCGCCATAAGGTTCCCACCGGTTCGTATTCATTGATGAGTACGTCACAACGGCGACGTCGCGTTCGTGTGATGGCGTCTTCGGATCATCCTTCTTTGCTGCGATGTTCAGAGGATGAACCGGATGCGTTTTGCCAGGGAATTCGAACGTGGTGAAAATCTGATCGTCGATGTCGCGGTCGTCTTTCCAGGCAGACTCGGGACCGACTCCTTCCATGCCGAAGAAGTTCTTCCCACCATAACCCTGAACCGCCAGCGGATGAACCTTGCCAAGAAAAATACTGGCAGCATCCATCTGGTGGCTGCCGAGTTCGGCCATCAGGCCGCCGCCGGTCGAGTTGTACAGACGCCAGTCGATCAGACTGCGAGCTGTTTCGTAGCCGTACTCTTTCAGCTCGCCGGATTTTTCGAGTTTCAGCAACAGGTCTTTATCTTCCTGTTTAGCCCCATCCCATTTCTGCCAGGCGTCGCTGTTCGGAAAGCTGTTGTTACGGTGCCATTGAGCACGGATGAACTTGATGTCGCCAAGAAGTCCCATCTTTGCCATATGAGCAGCGTTGTCGTACAGGACGCTGTAGTGACGTTGATGCCCGACAGCCAGCATCAAGTCGTTTTTGTCGGCTGCGTTGATCATCCTCTTACAGTCGGTCACGTTCTGAGCCATCAGCTTCTCGCAAAGAACGTGCAGTCCGGCTTCCAGGCAGTCGATGGCGATCGGTGCGTGCTGATTGAGCGGCACGGCAATGACGACCGCTTCCAGACCGAGTGCCTCTTTATCCTTCAGCAGGTCACGGTGGTTGGAGTAAGTCTTAACTTCCGCTGCCGTCGCCTGACCGAGCACTTTGTTCAGGCCGCGACGAGCCACCGGGTGACTGCCGGTAAAAGTTCGCTCGCGATTCGCAGGCCGCAGGTCAGCAATCGCGACAATTTTCATGTAGTCGGTCGGGTGTTCGTTGATCAGGACGTTGCCTTCGTCGCCCGTCCCGATAAAAGCAACTCGAACCGGATCACCTTTCAGCTTCTCGTAACCAAAGTAGAACGCGCCCAGGCCGGTACCAGCCGCAGCCGCTCCCTTCATAAAGTCACGACGAGAAACCCCGACGACTTCGTTGAAGTTGTCCTTGCCGATCTTTTCCTGTTCGGGTGTCAGTAGCATGTTGATGCTCCTTGAACTGGGTGTCGCGTGCGAAACTCGCCGCGTTCAGTCGTTGTATTGCGGAGATTTGTGAGTCTTGAAAATTACGTTTTATCGTTCGCCCCAGCGGGCAGAGTTTCAATTTTCCACAGGGTGCGTCGAGACGCCCCCTGCGTGAATGCCAGATTAACTCTCAGTTTCCGGAGTTGCCGCGATCGCCGCAGCCTCGGTCAGTTCGACCGTTTCCGGCTTACGTTTGCAGCAGCCGCCACGAAGGCGAACAAGAATGGCGTCGACACCGAACCATGATCCGGTGGGCATCGCGGCGATGCCCAGCAGCGCGATCACTTCAATGAGATTCTTATTGATCACGTAGCTGTGCTCGGGGCCCGGAGCTGCAGGCACTCCCGGCCACGGTGGCATCGCCATGTAAAAGTTGAACAGCATGACCGCTCCGCCAAACGCGGCGATCCGAGTGCCCAGCCCCAGCAACAGCATCGTCCCGAAAACGGTCAGCCCAATGATCGTCGACTGGTCGGCAAATTCGAGCTTGGTCCATCGTCCAGGCACAGGCCCCATCGACAGCTGATTCAACGTGAGGATCGACCGAGCCTTCTCACGCAGTTCCGAATCCAACGCCTTGACCGGGGCGGAAAGTTCAGCACGAAGCGTCTGAAGTTCTCCCCACACATGGTCGAGGTGATCCCACTCAAAATCCTGATCTGCCTTCGCCCGAGCGTTCTCGTAACGAATGAGACGTTCCTTGTACTCCTGAAGCTTGCCGACTCGCTGCCAGTCTTCGTTGCCGACCAGATCAGGATCACCCTTCAAAGTCCCCAGCAGCTTCTCTTTGAACCCCATCCCTTTCTTTTGCCGATCGAACACTTTCTGCACAGCCGTCAAATAGGCCTTCTCAGATGCGCTCTGATCGGCGGCTTTGGTTTTGACGACCGCCTTCAGCTTCTCCAGTTCGTCCGGTTTCAGATGCTCGACAGCGTCGACGTAGATTCGCTTTGCCTTCGCGTCGAACCAGACGATTCGATCAGACACTCGACTCGCGTCCTTCAGGTCTGTGACGCCGTCCGGCAACCTGTCCAGAGCCTCGGCATAGACCTTGCGAGTCCCTTTGCCTTCTTTGATCGTCGAGTACGCTCCCTCGACCAGCCGATGCAGCGAACCTTTCTGCTTATCATCGAGCTGATAATGCGACGTGAACCGCTTCAGCCAGTCGTCCCAATTAGCGGCAGTGGTGTCGTAGTCGAGCCAGCCAAGATCATCCGGGTCGCCCGACATATCGCGGAACACGCCTCGCAGCGGCCCTTCGGCATTCTTCAGATACCCCTGCGCGGTCCACGGCTTCGGACTGCTGAGGGTGTCAATCTTCCACAGGCCCTCGTACAGCAACTGCCACCCGATCGACATGCGGAGCACGACGACGAGAATCAAAGCCGGAAGAGCGAGACGATACGGATCTTTCACGAATTTAACTCGGCAAATATCGGTGTGAATCGGATGAGTTTCAGAATCGCCAGGAAGGTCGGATACCTCAGCATCCGGTTGATCGGCGAAAGGCAGGAGCGAACCACAATACGGAAGCAGTCACGCCTTCAACAAATCTGGCAGGACTGCCTCAATTCTGCAAGTGGCTCGGAAATTTCATGACGGTGACGACGGCAGCTCAACCTGTTCGAAATCCCAGAAGAGCTGATCATCAGGAATGCCAATGACCACCGGCCGAACGCGTCGGCCACGGTCTGGTCGAGGGATCAGCACGGCACCAACGTTCGGCAGATTATCACAACACTGTCGAGCAATTTCGACCCCGCCGACAAAAAACGCCGTAGAAAGAGCATCGGCCACCGCAGCCGACGGAGCCACCACCGTTACGGACAAAGTCCCTTCGACCGGCCAGCCTGTTCGAGGATCAAGAATGTGTCCGTACCGCTGCCCTTCGTGCCTGAAATACTGGATGTTCGAACCGCTGGTCGACATCGCCTGATCCCTCAGCAGGATCGTCCCCAGCCGTTTGTCCGTAAACAAAGGGTTCCCAATCCCGACCGGCCAGCCGCCCTGCTGATTATGATCGCCCCGAGCCAGCAGACTGCTCTGCCCGCCGTGCATGACAAACCCGTCAAACCGTTGCGTCTCAAGCTGCCCGGCACAGCAGTCCAGCGCGTAGCCCTTCCCAATTCCACCAAAATTCAGCTCGACCCCCGCCCGGTCATACGAAACCGTCAACGCTTCCTCATCCAGCGACACATGCTCGATTCCCGTCACGAGCCGGCAGTCGTCGATTTCTTCCTGAGTCGGAATCTGACCGGCATCACGACACCGTCGCCACAAAGCGATCAACGGCCCCGACGTCGGATCAAACGCTCCTTCGGTAGCCTCGGCCAGCTCGCGACACTTCAGCAGCAGACCGAACAGCCCGGCCTCAACGCTGACTGGACCATCGAACGCCTGGCGGTTGATCTGCGACAGCTCGCTGTCTTCCCGGTAGACGGTCATCTGCTGCTCCAGCCGATGCACCGATTCCAGAGCGTCCGACGCCACCCACATCCGCTGATGTTCGCCCGGATTCATGATGACCGAAAACGCGCACGCCATCGCACGAGTCTCCAGCCTCAACGTCTCCCCACCTTCCGGCTGACTCCGCTCCCCTGCCCCCTCGCCCATCGCACCGAGCAACGCATCCCCCGCCGCCCGCGAAGCCCCTTCCACTTCCGAGCGCAGACTTTTCCCCGCCAGAAAATCCCTCCGACTCGATGATTCACGATCAGACAATGCGATTACCAGAATGCAAGTAAACAATCAGCAGCTTGATACACTGTTTCGCCAGCAACATTCTGCAAATCGAACCTGCAATCTACTAACTGACCTGTCCTCAGTCACCTGCAATCATCTCCTTGTAAAGCAAGTCATCCTTCACACGCAAAGATGGCTCATATCCCGCACGTCAGGCACAAACAAAACGGCAAGAACAGGTCGAGGAGTTGTCGGAACAAATTCAACTGACCTCACGAGACGACGAAACAAAGGGACTCTCACGAGCGATGATGTCGTTGATCGTACTGACCAGAAACTTTGCTTCGACAGGTTTGTGGAGAACCTTAATCGCTCCCTTGGCGATGAAGTCGGCTTCATCGGACTCACTAATGAAGCCACTCGAAATAACAGCAGGCGTGAGAACGTTTTGATCCCTCAGGACCCTCAGAAACTCCAGCCCGTTGAGACCGGGAAGTCGAAAGTCAATAATGAGGCACGCGAAACGACAGAAGTCCCGGTGGCCAAGAAACTCTTCTGCGGATTCAAACGACTCGACATCAAACCCGGAAACTTCAAAGAGAACCCCGACTGAGAATCGGACGTGTTCGTCGTCGTCAATAATTGCAATGCGAGGCTGCATGATGCTCATCCCGCCTTTGGGAGTTCAAACCGGAAGGTCGCGCCTTGACCGGGATGTGAACTGACGGAAATGTTGCCGGAGTGACTCTCAAGAATCCGCGAACAGATCGACAAACCCATTCCTAGTCCGTCAACCTTCGTCGTTTTAAACGCTGTGAATGCCACTTCGTCGCTGACGGACAGACCAGGTCCGGAATCCGAAACCTCTACAACAACAGAATCACCTTCGAGTCGCGAGGTCACCGTGACCATTCGGTCTGAAGCACCAAACTCATCCATTGCTTCAAACGCGTTAATCAGCAGGTTGACGATAACCTGCTGAATGTGAGTGCTGTTAGCGTAGATACTCAACGGTGAAGACGCCAAACTCAACTGAATTTCGACCTGGTTTCTGCGACATTGAAAATCCAAGAATTCGATCGTCGAGGCAATGATCTCATTCATATCACACGTTTCGGATTCCGGAGACACCTTGCGAACAAACTGACGCAGACGAGTCAGAATTTTCCCGGCATTTCCACAAGCTTCCTGCAACTTACTGAGCAATACCGAAGTTCGTCCGAACTCCCATGCCCGTTGCTGATTCATTACTTCGAGCGTTCCGCCAAGAGCGGAAATCGCATACAGCGGTTGCCCCATTTCGTGTGACACTTCGGCAACTAACTCCCCAGCTAGAGCCAATCGTCCCAGCCGAGCGAGTTCATGATCCCGATCCCGCAGCGCGCTTTGCTGCTTCAGCAGCTCTTTGGTCGCTTCCCGAAGATGCAACAGTTTCTCAGCGTGATTAGCCAGCACTGTTAACGCTTTCAACTGCCCTTCAGATAGCTCTCTGGATTCATCACTGATTACACAAAGTGTGCCAATCGGTTGCCGGTCCGTCTTCGTCACCAAGGGGATACCAGCGTAAAAGCGAATGTTGGGGTCGCCAGTGACGAGTGGGTTGTCGGCAAATCTGGAATCCTGCTCAGCATTTCTGACAATCAAAGGTTCGATCGGAGTAAGAATCGCGTGGGCACAAAAAGCGAATGCCCGTGGCGTCTCTCGCGATTCAAGACCATGAGCAGCCTTGAACCACTGCCGTCGTTCGTCCACGAGACTGATGAGAGCGATGGGAGTTTCACAAAGCGAAGCGGCAAGTTTGACGATGTCGTCGTAAGCACCTTCAGGATCCGTATCAAGAATCTCCAACCCGCGAAGCGCTTCAAGACGCGAGGGTTCGTCAACAGGCAGAACAGCTACTGGCATCTTCAATCAATCCATTGTTTGTTCCTGTCGCCCGACAAGCGAAATCCATCCCACTTCTTTGCCGGACCAGATATCAGCCTGGTCCGTGTCGACAGAAACCTATTCCTATGCGAATATCGCAAAAAGACACGAAAGATCATTGCTCTTTGGTGCTCTTGTGAGAATCGTAGTTTCATGACCAACCCAGCTACAAGTGATTCATTCGTCAATCAATCGATCTGAGCAACCACTTTTCGGGGCACCGCCATCCCGTCACCCATTCTGACTTGTCTGCCACAACCACAGTTTCCCGCGGCTCTCTTCCTAATAATTGAGAGCATACTGCCAATGAATTCAAAAAAATCTGAGACATTCGTCACTCCGCACGAACCAACCATCCACTTCCGAGTGCAAACTCTTCCCCGCCAGAAAATCCCACCGACTCACGATCAGACAATGCAATTCAACCTCGACACCAAATGGATCGAATCTGTGCCTCTGTTATTGGGAACTCATCTGCACGTACAGCAGCACGTAGAGTCATTGTTGTCTCAGGCAAAACCTGGCTTTTCAAAACTACGGTTCATACGTCTGACACAGTCCACAGTTTCGGCATTCCTGCGGTCGATGAAACTTCACGTTTCACTGAATAATGTTAACTTGAGTGGATTCAAGACGCTGGCCATTCTGGCGACTACTGCCTTCAAGAGAGACCTGACATGCTGACGCTTACTGGACCGAGTCATCGCTACTGCGACGGCATTAAACGTCGATCGTTTCTGCAGGCTGGTTCGCTGGCGGTCGGCGGGCTTACGCTGCCAGGGCTGCTTCGAGCGGAGTCTGCGGCAGACACAGGCAGCTCACAGAAGTCGGTAATCATGGTCTATCTGTCCGGTGGCTTGTCGCACCAGGATACATTCGACTTGAAATCGCTCGCGCCCAAAGAAATTCGCGGCGAGTTCGATCCGATTCCAACCAGCGTACCGGGCATCGAATTCGGCGAGCATCTGCCTCGACTGGCTCAGGTCGCCGACAAGTGTGCGATCATTCGCTCGGTCGTTGGCCAGCGAGACGAACACAGCAGCTTCCAAAGCCTGTGCGGCTCCACCATGAGCACCGTTCAACGCGAAGGGCTGCCCAACTTCGGTTCCGTAGTCGCGAAGGTTCAGGGACCGACCGATCCGGTCACACCACCGTTTGTCGACCTGTTTCCGACAATGAAGCACCGTCCGTACAACAGTTCGGACGCGGGCTATCTGGGAACCGCGTTCAATCAGGTTCGAGCCGACGGCGAAGATCTGGCCAGCATGAAATTACGGTTTATCGAGCCACCTCAGCTTGGCAATCGCCGGGCACTGCTCGACCAGCTCAATAAGCTCCGTGCGGCCGCCGATCGTCAGGGACTCGACGACGTCGATGAAAACTACCGCCGGGCATTTGACGTGCTGACGTCATCACGGTTCGTCAACGCGATGGATGTCGAGCAGGAAGATCCGAAGCTGCGTGAACGCTACGGCAAAGGGTCGTCCAAACATCTGGGCGACGGGGCTCCGCTGTGGAACGATCAGTTGCTCATCGCCCGCCGTCTGGTTGAATCCGGCGTCCGGGTGGTGACGGTCGCTTACGGATTCTGGGACACTCACGGAAACAACTTCAAGCATCTGAAGCAGCACCTGCCCACGTTCGACGCGGGCATAGCAACGCTCATCGAAGACATCCACGACCGTGGCCTGGCCGATGATGTCTCCGTTGTTGTGTGGGGCGAGTTCGGTCGCACGCCAAAGATCAACAAGGATGCTGGTCGAGATCACTGGGCCCCCGTCCAGAGTGCTCTTCTCTCTGGTGGAGGCATGCAGGTCGGCCAGGTCATTGGCTCCACCGACAAGACAGCCGCCCAGGCCGAAATCCGACCGATCGACTATCGAGATATTCTGGCCACGGTCTACCACAATCTCGGAATCGATCCGCACGAATTCATTCGAGACGTCAACGAGCGTCCCGTCCGCATCATGTCGGAAGACGCTCGCCCGATCCGGGAACTTGTCGGTTGAAATGAAACGCCGCTGTCACTCGGCAGTTCGAGCGAGACCGCGCTGGATCAGCCAGTCGGACGCACGAGCGGGCCAGGTGCCGATGTCTGAATCTTTAACGGGACGCATGCCGTAGCCGTGGCCGCCGTTTCCGTAGATGTGGAGTTCAGCCTGGACGTTGTGCTGTTTCAGCCCGGCGTAAATCAGCACGCTGCCCATTGAGGATGAACGATCGTCGTGAGTGTGGACGATGAAGGCCGGCGGTGATTTGGCACTCAACTGGATCTGCGGGAGGAGCTGTTGAGTCTTCGAATCGAAAACGTTCCACGGGTAAATCAGCAGCGAGAAGTCCGGGCGGCAGGATTGCTTGTCGACATCGTCCAGTGATTCGTAGGCCGCGACATCGTCGGCAGTGTGCAGAATCGACGCCACCTGACCGCCCGCCGAGAAGCCCAGCACTCCAACTTTGTCTTTGTCGATATTCCATTTCGCGGCATTCGCTCGGAGCAGCCGGACCGCTCGCTGACCATCCTGCAGCGGTCGCTTCCAGGCAGGCTCGTCTTTGGGAGTGACTTCGTTCGTCCGGTATCGAACGACGAAAACTGAAACGCCGTGAGCGTTCAGCCACGGAGCGGCTTCTGAACCCTCTTTGTCTGGAACAACTTTCGCAAAACCACCGCCAGGCAGCACGACAACGGCGGTGCCGTTTGGTTTTTCAGCAAGGAATACATCGATCGTCGGCTTTCGAATATTAACCAGCCGAGTCACCGGCGGGTCTTCACCATCACGCGGCGGCTGAGCAATTCCGATGTCGTGCGAGGTCTCTCCGGGAGCCAGGCCTGGCCAGACGGGAACGGATTCACTGGCTGAAACATCCGCCGCCTGAGAGCCCAAAGCGACCACGCCGATAATCACTCCCACCAGGAGAGACAAACAGTTCGAACGATGTTCGATAACTCGCATAGTGATTTCACCTGTTCTCACAAATTGAAACGGGAAGGCTAACGTTCGAAATATCTTAAGCGTCCTGTTCGATCGATAAGTGTCAGACTATTTGAACCACCGAAGACACGGAACCGCACGGAAAGATGGATCTTGTCTTCCGTGTTTCTCCGTTCCTTCCGTGGTTAATTCCATTGATGAAATCCATCAGGCAGAGCCTGGCCTACATGACACTTTCGATGATTGCGTCCAGCACTTCGTGATCTGCCGGCAGGTCGGAATCCAGCACCCTGCGAAGCGGGATTGGAGTTTCGTCCATCCGGTACGCCGTGCCAGGGCGGTGGATGCCGTATACCGCCGTTGTAAATCGCACCGTGCCGGGCATTGAACATTCAACTCCTGAATGCTCAAGAATCACGGATGGTATCTTGAGAAGCCAGGCTCGGGCACCGTCCGACAACTTTTCCAATCCCTCTGTACCGACGAGAACGGCGGCGTCGACTTCGTGACGTTCGAGCATGTCGTTTGCAGTGAACTCGCCAGGATTGTAACGCGGGTAAGTTCGATTCAGGCTCACGCTGAACGGGTAGCCGGTCTGCCAGCACAGCACGCTGTCGGCCCCGGCGACGTCGCCGGGAATTCTCATACGCCGCACAACGAACCGGGTATGACGATTCAAATCCGTCACCAACCGAAGCAATGCCTCGACATTCAGATGAGGAATCCCGTGCCGAGTCAGCCCCAGCCCAAAGAACACGGCACCGTACCGACACTGTTTCATCCGGCCTGCGAGATCGATCAAAGTCGCGCGAGAAACTCCACCGACAACGGCAGCTTCAAGCGGCAGCCCCGCCATCAAACCTCGAAGCGCCCACAGAACTTCCAGATCCTTGCCCGGTTCAATTCGGATAAAAGTGTCGGCCAGCTCTGCACTTTCGGACCGTTTCACATCAACGACGACGACGTGCCGACCGGCTCGCCCGGATGGAATATCCAGCCCCGGCGAATCGACAAACCGCTCCATGTGACGCGGATGGCTCTTCGACGGGTTGCTGCCCCAATAGATCACCAGGTCCGACCGGTTTCGAATTTCGCCCAGCGAACACGTACTTTCGCCGACGCTCTGCAGTGCCACGATCGACGGCGCATGGCATGTGGACGCCGTTGTGTCGATGCATGCTCCGATTGAATCGGCCAGCCGAACGGCTGATCGCTGGCCGGGAGTGCTGCTGCTGGACAACCCGTAAATCAACGGAGAAGTTGAATTCGCGAGAATTTCAGACGCGTGGCCGACAGCCTCGTCGATCGAAGCCGGTTGCCCGCCGATCGAACACAACGGGCGATCGAAAGCCGACTGCCCGACCAGCCACGGTTCGGCCAGGGCACAACCCGGCGACACTCCAACAACTCGCCCGTCGACAACCGTGAGTTTGAGGTCGTCACACACGCAGCCGCACATCGTGCAGGCAACGTCGGTGACAATCCTGGTGCCGCTTTCGCTCACGCTGGTCGTTCCTCGTTAATGATTCGCAGGCTGATCTTCGGCAATCGAATCGTCAGGCAAGAATGTCATGAACCACTTTCGATTCTTCGACACCGGTTAGCCGAAAATCCAAACCCTGGAATCGGTAACTGAACTGCTCGTGGTCGATCCCCATCAGGTGCATGACTGTTGCGTGCAGATCCCGAACGTGAACCGGGTTCTCGGCGACGTTGTAACTGAAGTCGTCCGTCGCGCCGTACGTCGTGCCGGGTTTGATTCCGCCGCCGGCCATCCAGATTGTGTAACACCGTGGGTGGTGATCCCGTCCACCTTCTGGACTGTCCCACTTGCCCTGCCCGGCAACTCCTCGACCGAACTCGCCGCCCCAGATGACCAGCGTGTCTTCGAGCAAACCTCGCTGTTTGAGATCCTGAACCAGTGCCGCGCTGGCCTGATCGGTGTCTCGACAGCGCGCCGTGCACCAGCTGCGCAGCCGACTATGATGATCCCAGTCCGGGTGGAAGAGCTGAATGAATCGAACTCCGCGTTCGGCCAGCCTTCGCGCGAGAATACAGTTCGCGGCATAGCTGCCTGGGCGACGTGAATCCGGACCGTACAATTCGAAAGTCGATTCCGTTTCGTCGCTGACGTCGGTCAACTCGGGAACGCTGGCCTGCATCCGGTACGCCATTTCGTACTGCTGGATCCGGGTTTCAATTTCCGGGTCACGCGTCTGTTCAAAGCGAAGCTGGTTCAGATCGCTCAGACCGTCCAGCATGTTACGCCGCAGGTGGCGAGGCAGACCGTCGGGATCACGCAGGTAAAGCACCGGGTCTTTCGCGCTGCGAAGCTTGACGCCCTGATAGACCGACGGCAGAAATCCGCTGCCCCAGTAGTGGTCGTAAAGCGGCTGGTCGCTGCCGCGTTTCATCTTCGAAAGCAGAACCAGGAAGTCGGGCAGGTCACGATTGCTGCTGCCGAGTCCGTAACTGAACCAGCTGCCGATACTCGGTCGCCCGGTCAGGTGATGCCCTGTCAGAAAGCGAGTCATCGCCGGCGCATGGTTAATCTGATCCGTCGTCATCGACTTGACGAAGCACAGGTCATCAGCGACCGCTCCGGTGTGCGGCAGCCAGTTGCTGACAGTCGCTCCCGACTCGCCATGCCGACGAAACTGCGAATGCGAAGGCATCACGAGCTGAGCTTTCCCCGCCGTCATTGCCGTCAGCCGCTGCCCGTTACGAACGCTCTCCGGCAACTCTTTTCCAGCCATCGCAATCAGGCCGGGCTTGTCATCGTACAACTCGATCTGAGATGGGCCTCCAGATTGGGTGAGAAAGATGATCCGCTTTGCCCTCGGCGCAAACGGTGTTCCCCCACGCCTGCCTGGCGCGGCGAAGGTCTGACGTCCTGACATCTCTCCGTTCAGCAGATTCAGAGCCATCGCCCCCAGGCCGACTCCCGCACCTCGCCCCAGAAAATACCGGCGTGTGACGTCGAGGCCGCTTCCTGAATCTGTCGAACCTGAAATTTCTGCGTCACTCATGAGTCATCCCCTCATCCAGATTCAGCAACAGATTCGCCAGAAGCATGGTCGCCGCGACATCGGATGACAACTTCTGATCGGGCGAGCCCAACTGCCCAACTGTCGTGAACGCAGCAGCGTCCTCTGAATGTTTGTCGTAATAAGCCTTCGCCGCGTTGTACTGTCCCAGCAGGACTCGATCAGTCTCATTCGGCGCAGGTTTCCGGCTGAGCACTCGCCAGAACAGAAACTCAACGCGTCGAGCCAGATCATCCGGTGCGGCCGCGATCGCAGCGTCGGCCAATGTCCGAGCCGCTTCCAGAGAGGTCGTATCGTTCAGCAAAGTCAGCGCGTGCAGCGGAGTATTCGTCCGGCGAGGAACGACCTCACACGTTCGCCGCATCGCCGAATCAAACAGAAATGTCGGAGCACTCGTCCGCCGCCAGAACGCGTACAACGTTCGCCGATACTGCGCCGGACCAATGCTCGGCTGATAGACGAATCGCCCCATGAACTGATCTCGCCAGACGCCGGGAGGCTGATACGGAAACACCGGCGGCCCACCGGTTGCCTCATTCAGCAGGCCGCTGGACTTCAGAGCCGCGTCGCGAATCATCCAGCTCGGCAATCGAAAACGTGCTCCGCGAGCCAGTAAACGATTCTCCGGATCAAGCTCCAACAGCTCTTCCGAAACAGCACTGTCCTGACGATAGGTCTGACTGGTGACAATTGTCCGCACCAGATGTTTGAGATCCCAACCGCTCTCCATAAATTCAACGGCCAGCCAGTCGAGCAACTTCGGATGCGTCGGCGACTCACCCTGCAACCCGAAATCCGCAGGAGTCCGAACCAGGCCAGCCCCGAAAAACAACTGCCAGACCTGATTCGAAATGACCCTCGCCGTAAGCGGGTTCTCTCGCGAAACAACCCAGTGGCCCAGTTCGATCCGACTCGAAACTTCAGCAGCCGGCATTTTCAAAACTGCCGGCAACACAGATCGCTGAACCTCTTCTCCATGCTTGTTCCAGACGCCTCTTTCCAGAACGTGAGTCCTGCGCTGCTCCTTCCGCTCGCCAAGCACCGCCACGTTCTGATCGCTGACCGCCTTCTTTGCAGAGCCCAGCTGGCTTTTCGCCAGATCGTTTCGCAGCTTCGCGGCCTTCCAAACTGCGTGATCTTCCAGAAACTGATCGAACAGTTTTTTTCGCAACTCAGAATCAATCTTCGACGCGTCCAGTTGCGAATCCTCAGTCGACGCCTGAAGTTTCACGAGCTGTTCGAGCGGCATCGGAGACAACGAACGAACAGCCGCGCCTCGCTGATCAGTAACGCTCAACCGAAACCGGCCCATCAGTTCTCGCGGAGCCAGCGAACGCTGCATGAGTAAAATGTCAAGCTCCTCGCCGCTCGCCAGAACCAGCGGTTCTTCCAGAGCAAACACCGCCATGTGAGGAACATCTGACGGCTTCGTGCGAGTCGTCCAACCTTTGCGAGGATCGTCGTCCAGCGTGTCGCGAACCGTCTTGTAACTCGAATCCGTGCCGACGCCTTCGACGTCCGCCACAGCCGACGCCAGCGCGACTTCGCGAATCTGCGAGCTGCCGTTTTTTCTGACCAGCAGTTTGACGTTGGTCAGAATGAACTCGCCGGTCTCGCTGAACGAGTACTTGCCGTCGGTGTGCGAAGCGTGCGGAAACACTTCCAGACGCAACCCTGAAATCCGCTCCAGCTCCGTCGTCGCGACCGTAATGGCGAAGTCGTCCTGTGGAAGTTCAGCCGGAGCCGACGAGATGATTCCATCTGGTTCACGTCGCAACTGGTAGCCTTCGGTCGTGGCCAGCTTCGCAGGAACAATCGTCTTCCACGGTTGGAATCCGTCCTTCGTTCTTCTGATCTGCTCGTCGAGCCACGGCACAAATTCGGCCTCGGCCAGCTTCTGGACACTCGCGAGTTCGGCTTCAGTTACCTTGACCAGA
>JADHNX010000014.1 GCA_016779365.1 Planctomycetaceae bacterium | reverse complement strand
CCGTAATCGTCCACCGTCAGCATCCTTCGCCCCCAAAGCTCTGAACCAGAATGATTCAAAGCTTCCAGAGACTGCTACGGTGGGTCCATTTTCAACGCCGATCAGCTCCCCGAAGTGGGTCCGTTTTGCACGCCTATCTTCATCCAGCCTTATGAGATCCTGTTAATTAACAGCGTGATTCGGGGCTGCAGTTGCGTACGTCAGGCTTTTCTGTCTGACACCGCAGCCCGTCCTGCAAGTCAGACTGGAAAGTCTGACGTACGTGAATAGTCCGCGTCAGGACAGCACCGCCCGGTCAGCGGGAAGCCTGACAGGAAGTCTGGCTGAGCTGACAGGCTTATGTCTGTTCTCACGGCGTTGACTTCACGGGGACAGGTTTTGTCTATCTGTCTCGGCTATCTGCGAAGCAGGCGGCGGCGTTCCCGGCGGCGGACGAAGAACGCCATCGATCGCGTTTTCAGACGATAGCTGACTCCTGGCTCCAACCCTTTTGGACGCCTTGCCGGATAGAACGTGTCGAGTTCGCATTGCCAGTACATGCCTTCGTCGAGTGACGGCAACGTAAATGGGATGTCATCCTCGCTCGCATTTATGAGGAGAAGCACGGTGTTGCCTTCACAGGGCTCGCCGTCAGCGTCGAACTCTTCGATCATCCGTCCGTCGAGCAGCATCCCGACGCATCGGGCGTAACCTGCTTCCCAGTCGGCAATGGTCATCGGTTCGGCGGCGGGCGTCAGCCAGTGAATGTCTCGATCTTCTGGTTCGCCATGCATCGACGGTTTGAAAAATGTCTGCCGATGAAAGACAGGATTTTCATTTCGCAGTTGAATCGCTCTTCGAACGAATTTCTGGAAAGCTTTCTGCTCGGGGTCCAGTTCCCAGTCGACCCAGCTGATTTCGTTGTCCTGACAGTAAGCGTTGTTGTTTCCGCCCTGAGTACGACCGAACTCGTCGCCCGCCAGAAGCATTGGCACGCCTTGCGAACAGAACAGCGTTGTCAGGAAGTTGCGTCGCTGCCGTTCCCGTAGCTGGTTGACGTCCTTGTTGGTTGTTTCTCCTTCGAAGCCGCTGTTCCAACTGCGGTTGTGGTCGTCGCCGCTGTTTTCGAGATTTGCTTCGTTGTGTTTCTGGTTGTAGCTGACCAGGTCTCTCAGCGTGAAACCATCGTGAGACGTGACGAAGTTGATACTGGCCAGCGGGCTGCGACCGTTGTGTTGAAATATGTCGCTGCTGCCGCAGATTCTGGTGGCGACATCGCGGAGCTTACCGTGGTCGCCCCGCCAGAATTCCCGCACGGTGTCGCGGTACTGACCGTTCCATTCTTTCCACAAGCCGGGGAACTGCCCAAGGTCGTAACTGCCGACGGCGTCCCAGGGCTCGGCAATCATCTTGACTTGTGAGAGTATCGGATCCTGCTGCACGGCATCGAAGAAGGCGGCGCCGGGGTCAAAGTCTCGCGGTTCGCGGCCAAGCACCGAACACAGGTCGAAGCGAAAACCGTCGACGTGCATTTCCTGCACCCAGTAGCGCAGGCTGTCCATGATCAGTTGCAGAGCGAACGGGTCGTTGACATTCCACGAGTTTCCGCAGCCGGAAAAGTTGTCGTAGTAACGATGGTTGCCAGCGAGCCGGTAGTAGCTGGAATTATCGATGCCGCGAAAACTCAGCGTCGGCCCCATCTCGCTGCCTTCGCCGGTGTGGTTGTAGACGACGTCGAGAATGACCTCGATTCCGTTTTTGTGCAGCGTCTTGACCATCCGCTTGAATTCGCGAACCGTTTCCTGAGGCGAATCGGCTGACGAGTACGTCATCTCCGGCGCGAAGAATCCCAGCGAGCTGTAGCCCCAGTAGTTGGTCTGCCCACGCTCGACCAGAAACTGATCCTTGGCGAAATGATGAACCGGCATCAGTTCGATCGTCGTCACTCCAAGACTGAGCAGGTACCGAATGACCGCCGGCGCGCAGAGGCCGGCATAGGTACCGCGTCTCGATGTGGCGACTTTCGGATTGAGTTTTGTCAGACCGCGCACGTTGGCCTCGTAGATCAGCGTTCTGTTCCATGGGACCTGTGGTCGCTTGTCGTCGCCCCAGACGAACGCGTCGTTGATGACCGCTCCCAGCGGCGCTACGGCGGCGCTGTCTTTGGGGTTAAACGAAACGTCAGACTCGCCCACGGTGTAGCCGAACAGCGAGTCGTCCCAGGTGATGTCGCGACCGAGTGCCTTGGCGTAGGGGTCAAGCAGAATTTTGTTCCGATTGAACCGGTGGCCGGCGACAGGGTCGTACGGACCATCAACGCGGTATCCGTAAAGCTGTCCTGGACGCACGTCAGGCAGGTAGCCATGCCAGACAAAGCCGGTTCTCTGTTTGAGCGGGATGGCGACGGATTCCTGCGTCGACTTCGAGTCTTCAAAGAGGCACAGCTCGACGGCGGTGGCGTGTCGCGAATAGAGGGCGAAGTTGACTCCCGTCCCGTCCCAGGTTGCACCCATCGGGTAAGGCCGCCCCGGCCAGATTCGCATGGCAGTTTCCATTAATAATCGTCTCAGGACGCCCGTTGCCGGAGAACGCTTCGGCAGCGTACGCTGTTTCGCATTGGGAAAGCGGTGTGGTTATTTTTTCTGCGTAAGCAGCCTGGATCATGTCGAAAATCGCCTCAGCGACACAATTGAGCGGCGGATTCGAACGGTTCCGGCAGTTCGAGGCAAGATCAGCTCACTGGTCGATCCAGCCTGGCGGTTCCGAGTGAAACCTCTGTAAGCCAGCGAGGGTAACAGTCCAGCAACTGCTCGACGGCAGGAGCGAGTTTCAGCCACTTGATGTCCCGGAAATGGGCATCACCTGTCAAACAGGACGAAAAGTGACGGAAGACGTGCAGCTTGTTCAGCAGTGCCTGTCAGGGAATGAGCTGTCGATGCGCGCGTTTCTCAGCAAGTACCAGGGGCTGGTGTTTTCGATCTGTCTGCGGATGCTCGGGCATCGCGAAGACGCCGAAGATGTCGCGCAGGACGCGCTCGTCAGAGTTTTTCGGAACCTTGATAAGTGGGATCAGCAACGACCGATCAAACCGTGGCTGCTGACGATTGCTGCCAACCGGTGTCGCACGGCGCTGGAAAAACGATCAAAGCTGCCAGCCCAGAACGATCTGGCCATCGATCTGGCTGCCGAACGACGGGAACATTCACGGCATGAGCAGGATCAGCTCGACATTGGCGAGGAACTGGAGCTGGCGCTCGGCGAACTGCGAGAAGACTATCGGACGTGTTTTGTGATGTACCACCAGGAAGAACTCAGTTATCAGGAAATCGGCGAGGTTCTGGGCTGCCCGCAAGGCACGATCAAAACCTGGCTGCACCGGGCACGTGCTCAACTGGCCAAGCGGCTGCAGGAGCGAGGCGTTGTAGCCGATCCGTCGGCTCTGGAAGCAACGTGAAGAGCGAAGTTGAAACAACGAAACGACATGACGTTTCGGAACGGGATTGCGAGGGACGGATATGAACTGCCAGGAAGTTAAAGAACAGTTGGATGCGGCGCTGGACGATCAACGAGTTGTCTCAGGACAGTTCGACGTTGTCCGGGATGCCGACGTTGTGGCCCACGCCGAGTCCTGTCCCGATTGCCGAGTCCTTTACGACGAGTACCTGCTGATTGAATCTGCGTTGGCCGTCTGGGTGCCTCGTCGACCAGCCGTTGATCTCACGGACCGAGTGATCGAAGCCGCCCGCAGGGAAGGTCTGATTTCGTCGACCGGTTCCGCAGTTTTCGGGAAAGTCGATGAAGTTGGGAAAGTCGACGGTGCGGTTCCGCGAGCTGGCAGGTTGACGTCCGGGGATGAACCATTCTTCCTCGCGGGAACCCAGGCAACTCCAGCAGCAGGACGCAGCGTCTGGCCGACGATTGTCACCGTGGCGCTGGTTCTCGCCGCCGTCGCGATTGTGTTTCAGGAAAAGCCCGGCACCATCGCTCACCGTGAAAAAACGCCGCAACTGTCAGTGCCGGACAGTCCGCCGGGACTGCTCGATCCTCGGCAGGATCAGGTGGCCGATATCGGGCATCTGGTGGCGGATGCTCAATCGGCGTGGCGTGGTATCGCGAACCGTGTTTCGCATCAGGCCAGCGGGTTCAGCGTGTTCGTTCCGAATTTCACCAGCGAACTGGGCATTGCGGATGTGATCGGCTCAGCAGACGACAACTCCGGTTCCGCTTCTCCTGACGACGACGCTCAACGGCAGGAAACATCGCAGCCATCGGCTGTCGATAAAGCGTTCGAGTTTCTGTTTGATAAGGCCGAGCCCGCAGGCACGCTTACGATTTAGAGTTGCAGGGTGTGTCACGGCGCACCCTGCGAAAGTTGCTCGGTGAAGCTTCCGTAGGATCGAGTCAAGCGATGAATAGAGAGCACTTCGAAATGTTCGAGCAATTCAAATCACGACTTTCCGTCGTTGTTATTGCCGCTGGGCTGGTGTTCGCAGGCTGGCAGGCCATCTGCGACGCTCGCGACCTGTTTCAACTGGTCGATCAGGACGCGGTGGCGTGTCTGCATGTCCGGCAGTTAGATGCTCAGTGGCAGCGGCTGAGAAATTCGGAATTCGGCGATCGTCTCCAGCGGGCGTCATTCTTTCGAGACTGGGTCCAGAGTCCGGACTATAAACAGCTCGAACTTGTCCGGGTGGCAGTTGAGGCGGCGTCCGGAAAATCGTTGGAGCAGTCGCGACGGGAGTTGTTCGGTCAGGATGTCGTGCTTGCCTGGTACCACACTCCGGGAACAAAAGCCGACCTCGCGAGAAACAGTGTGCTGCTGATCGAAGTCGAAAGTCCTGCTGCGGCGAAGTCGGCGCTTGCGACCTGGAACGTCCTCGAACGACAGCAGACCGAAACGCGGAAGTTTCAGGACACGACTTACACGCATTCGGTCAAAGCAAACGCCGGCGAGAACGTCAGGGGTTTCTTCTACGCGATTTTCGACAACGTGCTGGTTCTTTCAACGCGGGAAGACCGAATTCAACGCACGATCGAACTGGCAGACGCCGCGACTGATTCTTCAGCCGCAACAGATGACGCGAGTTCTCAGGCGGCAGGGCATCCTGATTGCCTCGCAGCTTACGCACCCTTTGCAAAAGCATTCGCCCGGCGGTCGGAAATGGAGATCGGGGCGGCTTACGTGAATCCGCGAGTTCTCGTCAGCGAACTTGGTCGAGCGAACAAAGACTTCTCAGCCATCGAAGCCACGCTCGCCCGTTGTCAGTGGCTGACGTTGAGTCTTGCTTTTGACGATTCTGTCAAACTGGACGTGATCGCCGACTACGACAGTCAGGGAACTCCCGATTGGTGGCAGCAATGGCTTCAGGTCACTGAAACGGCTCGGCCATCTGGTCGGCCGTTGCCTCGCAACGCATTGTTTGCGATGAGTGGGCAGGTGGCTTCGCCGAGCATCTCGGCCATGATTCTGAACGCTTTGCAGGCTCGGACGAATCTTCCGAAAGATCTTGTCCAGGCTCGGCGAGTCGCGCAGGGATTGCTGCTTGGGCTGGACCCGGTGGCAGATGTTCTGCCAGCGGTTGGACCGTCGTGGGTCTTCAGCGTGCAGTCACGCGACCCGAAAGTTTCGACGTCGTTTCCCGTCGACGCTGTGTTCGCGATCGAAGTGAAATCTGGTGGGGGCGAACTTTCAGCCAGTAACGATGAAGAGACCGTCTCGCCGGAAGCCGCGTTGGAAAATTCATTGCGTTCGGGACTGGAAGTGCTGGCTGCCGTTCACAATGTCCACGCCACTGGTCAGAAAGTTTCGATCGTCAAACAACGGAAGGTGGATGGAGCGACGATCCATTTCGCAGATCCGGTCGCCTTCTTTCAGCCAGCTTTCGCGATTGCAGACGGGCATCTCGTGCTGGCCACAACTCCGGATCTCTGTGAGTCGTTTCTGAAGACTGCCGCAGCGACCGACAACGAAACGTTGCCAGTGTTCGGGAATCTGCAGAATGTCGTGGCCAGTTCGGTCGCGACTCGGAAGATGCTGGCCAGTCAGAAAGACTGGTTCATTCGGCAGGCTCAGCGAGACAAAGTTCCCGAGGCAGACGCCATGAAACGACTGGAACAGCTCGATCAGTTTCTGGCGTTGCTCGACCGTGCGTGGATGACGGCGAATGTTGATGCCACAACGCTGAGGATTTCTGCGGGAATCGCGGCGGACGCTTCGCCGCGCGACTGATCCTGGTGGTTTCGGGGGGGCGGTTTTCAGGCGGGACACGTTTTGGCGTTTGCACGAGCGATCGGCTACGCTCCGTGGCCTCATGGCTAACAGCCCGTTGAAAAAGTGTGCCACTGCCTCTCCCAGTCCGTTTTCAACAGGCTGTTACTAATGCTTCCTGAACCTGTTCTGCTCGAATCAGTCGATCGATGTCACTCCTCAATCCCGCATTGATTTTTGGGTTCGCCTGCGCCGCGATTCCGATCGTGTTACACCTGATGATGCGGACCAAGCCGAAGAAGCTGCTCTTTCCGGCGCTACGACTGATTCAAAAACGTCGCCGTCAGAACGTTCGACGCATCCGGTTGCGACATCTCTGGCTACTGCTGTTGCGAGTGTTCGTGCTGGCGATTCTGGTCGCCGCCTTGATGAGGCCGTCGCTGCCTGCCGCTCAGTACGGACTGAATTTCAGAGAGTCGCTGACACTTGGAATTATTCTGGCAGTCACCTTTGCCGCCTACTTCTTCGTCATGACTCGATGGCGCAAACAGGGAGTCGCCAATCATGTGATCGCTTCCCGCCGAACATCGCTGCGAGGCATTCTGGGTGTCATTGGTTTGCTGCTGTGTCTGCTGCTGATCGGCTGGCCTTATCAGCAACGCGTCGCAGCGGCCATTACAGCTCCGCTGCCCGAAGTCTCGCCGGACCTGCCTGTCGCCGCTGTCTTTCTGTTCGACACGTCGCAAAGCATGGAGTATCGGCAGGAAGGCAAAACGCGTCTGGATGAAGTGAAGGTGCTTGCCAGCGAGCACTTGTCAACGCTTCCCCGACAAAGCCGGATCGCCGTGGCAGATTCGTCAGGCACATTGCCCGTGCTGTTTCAGGCAGATGTTGCCGGAGCGAAAAAGCGGATCGAATCACTGGAGACGTCGCCGAAGTTTGTCCCGTTGAACGATCGGCTGCGTGCGGCATTGAGACTCCAGGAAGACGACCGCAAACGGACACTCGCCGCCGCAGGACAGAACGCGGCAGGACTGACAACCGACCGGCTCATTCGGGAAGTCTATATTTTCACCGATCTGGCCCGGTCTGCCTGGGGCGATGCCTCTACGAAACTGCTGCGAGAAGAACTTGAACGGCTGACCTGGGTGAGTGTTTATCTGATCGATGTTGGCGTCGATGAGCCACGCAACATCGCTCTGACCGGTCTGAAACTGTCCGACGAAGAAGTGTCGAGCGACGGCGAGTTTGTTGTCGAGGCAACGGTGGTTTCTCAGGGGTTCGAAGGTCAGGAAGTGACCGTCGAGTTCTACACTCACGGCGTGAACGACGAGCCGGTCGAGCGAGGCCAGCGGACAGTTGCACTGAAGAACGGAGCCGGACAGCCGTTGCAGTTCGCTGCGGAAGTGAGCGCCGAGGAGATCCTCCGAGGCGAATTGCGGCTTGTCACCAGCGACCCACTAGCGATTGACAATCAGCTCCGACTGACGATCGGTGTCAGGCCGGCCCTACGCGTGCTGCTGGTTGCTCCGGCTCCGAATGCGAACGCACAGGGTGTCGAGGACGGGCCTGCGTTTGAGCTGTTTAATCTTCTAACTGTGTCAGGAGTCGAGGTCGAATTTCTGCCGGCTCATAAACTGGATTCCGCCGAGCTGACCGCTACGGACATTTTGATCCTCGTGAATGTGTCGGCCCCGTCGGAACGCACCTGGAAGCAACTTCATCAGTTTGTTTCGTCTGGTGGTGGTCTGGTCGGATTTCTGGGTTCCGCTGCTTTTGACGGAGGGCGAGGAATTCAGGTCGGACCGTGGGTCACGCCCGACGCGCTGGCGGTCCTGCCTGGCAAGCTCGACGTCGTGCGACTGTTTCGAAATCCGTGCGGGCTTGATGTAAAGGATATTGGGAACCCGCTGCTGGCCGAGTTCGATGTCCAGGGCGTGGCGGCGGACGTCGCACAGATTCCCGTCTGGAAATGCTGGCACGTTGAACCAGCTGACGACGCGCGAGTACTGGTTCGATTCACCGACGACCGTTCGACGCCGGCTGTTCTGGATCGGTCCATCGGTAAAGGACACTCTGCACTTTTTACAACGGCTGGAAATCTGGAGTTAGACGATCGAAAGCAGTGGAATCGTCTGCCCGGCGAGTGGCCGTTTTTTGTACTCGTCAACCGCCTGACATTGCTGGTTACCGGGAGAACCGATGCGAAATTCAACTTTTCCGCCAACGATAACATCTCGTTAGAGAACGATCTTGAGAGGTCGATCGCCGACTACTTACTACGGAAGCCGGAGGGCGCACAAATTCCTGGTAGCGCGAAAGCGGATTCAAATTCCATCTGGATTGAAGATGCCGACGAGTTGGGCCACTACCTGATCAAACCACGCGGTGACGGTCAGGTAATCGCGTTCTCGGTGAACCACGACTCTGGCGAAAGCAACTTTTCACGAACCACAACAGCCGACCTGGATAATCTACTTGGGAAAGATCGATACAGCCTGGCTCGTGATGTTGAAAGCCTGACTCGGTCTGTGACGGCTGGACGACTTGGAGTTGAAGTATTTCCGCTCATCCTGGGAATTGTGCTCATCCTCTTCTGTCTGGAGCTGCTATCGGCGAACCAGTTTTATGAAGCGGACAACGAAACAGCATCAAACGGATGACCAGGCTCTTTCGGGGTGGTGTCGCGGAAGCAGCAATTTGAGATGGAGTGAAGTTTTTCGGTGGGACAGAAGAAGCATTGATTCCTCTGAATTCCTCGTAAAATGAGCGACCGACACGGATCGAAGTGATCCGGGAAACCCTGATGGCTGGCAGCGGGGCACATTCATCGCCACAGCACCTCTACTCAAACGGATGACCGGTTTGTTCTGCACACTCGATAGAGTTTCTGAAATAATCAGAGAGAGCGCCTTCTCTTACTGCTTAACAGTGTTATGTCTGATCGTACTGGTCTGGGCCGCATTGAAGTTTCGATCCTGGTATCAGGGTGATTCCGATCCTGCGGCTGACCGAGCTGAATTGCTGCTTCAGTTCAAGGATCTGGAACGTCGGGGTGAGCTGACTGACCAGGAATTCCGATCCATTCAGGGACAACTTATCGACGAATCCAGGGATTCATTCGTAGTCGATACCGATACCGACTGCGGGCTGCAGAGTGGAAACTGACCGTCGCACGGACCCGCGACCGGTGGTACCTGTCAGGGAATCTGACACCAACCCAGGCGTTGCGGAATGGTCGGACTCATGGTTGGGTCCGGCTGAGTAATTTGAGACGTGCGAATGGCCAGTGTGGCTAGACCGTCCGGCACCATTGAGATCACCGATCGCGAGTTAATTCTTCACGGCCAACTCGCTGGCCTTGAGAACTGGACTTGTCGAGATTGACACCACTGAAGGAAATCGAATGCCCTCAGGAAAAGACTTTACCACCGGGAAACGTACTGCGGGCGGCAAGAAGAATGCCAACTGCTCCTTCTGCCGCAAGAGTTACCGAGAAGTCGGTCCGCTGGTTGAAGGACCGGACGACGTCTACGTCTGCGGCGACTGCATTGAACTTTGCCAGTCGATCCTCGAACAGGAAAAACGTCGGCGCGGTGAACCCAAGAAGCTCTTTACGAAAGTCCCAACCCCGCGAGAAATCGTTTCCCATCTCGACGAATACGTCATTGGTCAGGTGCCGGTAAAGAGAAGCCTCTCAGTCGCCGTCCACAACCACTACAAACGTTTGATGATGATGGCTGAGGGAGATTCGGATGTTGAGATCGAGAAGTCCAACATACTGATGATCGGGCCGACCGGCTGTGGCAAGACTCTCATGGCCAAGACTCTGGCCAAGTTCCTTCAAGTGCCATTTGCGATTGGCGATGCAACAACACTGACGGAAGCCGGGTACGTCGGCGAAGATGTCGAGAACCTGCTGCTGAAGTTGCTGCACGCGGCCGACTTCGACGTGGAAGCCGCTCAGCGAGGGATCATTTTTCTCGACGAAATCGACAAGATCGGCAAGACATCCGGCAATGTGTCGATCACGCGTGACGTCTCTGGGGAAGGTGTTCAGCAGGCGCTCCTCAAGATGATCGAAGGAACGGTTGCGAACGTGCCACCGCAAGGCGGACGGAAGCATCCCGAGCAGCACTACATCCAGCTTGACACGACCAACGTTCTGTTTATCTGTGGCGGCACGTTCGTCGGGCTGGAGCAGATTATTCAGAAACGACTCGGTCGGAAGACGATCGGATTCGGCGTTTCAGAGAAAGAGATGGTCGCTCAGCACGAAGAACTGATGGGTGAAGTCAGTGTTGAAGACATCATGAAGTTTGGTCTGATCCCTGAATTCGTCGGTCGACTGCCAGTGCTGGCGGGGCTTAGTCCGCTGAAGGAAGACGATCTTGTCAGAATCCTGACAGAGCCAAAGAACTCGCTTGTTCGTCAGTACGAAAAGTTCTTCGAGATGGAAGAGTCTACCATCGAATTTACCGAAGAAGCTCTTCGCGAAGTGGCTCGAATTGCCATCCGAAAACAAACAGGTGCCCGCGGACTACGATCTGTTATTGAAGAGTCGATGTTCGACATTCTATTTGAACTGCCGGACCAGGAGCACGGACGGAAGTATGTCATTACTCCTGAGGTGATTCGTCGCGAAGTCAGCATGTTTCCCGACTCAGCAGCTGCCTGATTCTGAAGCAGGTTGATCGTTGACAACGTCGCTGAACGCTGAAACTGCGGTTGCAAATGCAGAACGCCCGCTTCCGGGATTCGGAAGCGGGCGTTTTCGTATTCAGCTTGCTGGTCGAGTCTCGTTTCGGAGGTTGCTCCGTTTATGGGGATCCGAAATCCGACCGCTCGGCCCCCCAACGCTGCTGTCCCACTACTACTGCTTTACTCAACTTGAGCGGTCACCGCCCCGCGAAGCAGCTCAACATAGTCGACGGCGATATTCAGCACTTCATCGTTGTACGCCGTCACCGGCAGAACGGGGCCGTTTTCCTTTTCGTCTTCGGCATCGTCTTCCACTTTATTGTCCTTCTTCTCGTCCAACGCTCGTTCTGCTCGGAGCTTCTCGGCGTTCAGTGGAATGGCTTTTCGATTCTTTCGCTCGACGTAATCAGCAACCTCTTCCTGAATCTTTTTGAACTCCTCGTTCTTTGCGATTCGATTGGCACTTTGCTTCTTCAGACGGGAAACGACATCCGCATTCACATAGGCCAGTGACGTGTGCTCGGCTTCCGCGATCTGGTCGAAGGCCAGCGCGTTGTCCAGTGAAGATTCGCCGATGTCCATGTGGTCAAGCAGCGAAGGCAGAACAATGTCTGACTTCACACCCAGATTCTGCGTGCTGTCACCGTTGACCCGGTAGAACTGGTTGATCGTCAGCTTCAGGGCTCCGCGGTCCTGTGGTTTGAAGAATGACGAAAACAATTGTGAGCTGACCGGCATCACGTTCTGGACTGTTCCCTTGCCGTGCGTCGTCATGTCGCCAATGACGATTCCTCGACCGTAGTCTTTGATCGCTCCCGCAAAGATTTCAGAGGCTGAGGCAGACATCCGATTACAGACAACGATCAATGGTTCGTTAAAGGCACCTTCGATATCGTCGCTGTAGGTCTTAACTTTGCTTCCCGGCTCTTTCACCTGGACGACCGGGCCCTGATCAATAAACAGGCCGGTAACTTCGATCGCTTCGCTAAGTGCTCCTCCGCCGTTGTAACGCAGGTCAATTACAATGCCTTCGACGCCGCCCTGTCGACGGAAGTCGACGAGCACATCCTGAAGATCACGAGCGGTGCTTTTGAAGTCCTCGATACCTTTCTCGGCTCCGTTGAAGTCACGATAAAAAGACGGAATGTTGATTACTCCGATCCGAGCTTTGCGACCCAGTCGGTCAGTCGTTTCAATGATTTCGCCTTTGACTGCGGACTCGGACAGTTCGATTTTCCGGCGGATCATCTCATAGACAACCGACTCATTCGTGTCCGCTTTGACGACCTGCAGACGAACTTTGGAACCACGCTCTCCGCGGATAAGTCGAACGACTTTGCTGAGCTTCATTTCAACGATGTCAACGAAATCGCCGGTTTCCTGAGCAACTGCAGTAATCTGGTCTCCAACTTCCAGTCGTCCATCTTTGTGGGCCGCACCGCCCTTGACGACAGATGCGATGAAGGTATTCCCGTCTTCGCTGCGAAGTGCCGCTCCGATTCCATCCAGGCTGAGCTGCATGGAGATGCGAAACTCTTCCAGCGTCTGCGGAGACATGTAGCTTGAGTGAGGATCGAAGCAGTGGGTCAGCGCGGAAAGGAACATCTCCAGCACTTCGGAACTCTCGGTGTCGTGGATCGAGCGGAGCAGCGTGTTGTATCTCTTGTGAAGTCGGTCGCGGACTTCTTCGATCTTCTCGTCCTTGTCGAGTGTGCGGTTCAGGATGTCAAACTTTACGCGCTTGCGCCATCGCTCGTTGAGTTCGGCGTCGCTGGCTGCCCAAGGGATCGCATCCGCGTCAGTGTTGAGTTCTTCGTCGACTGTGAAGTCGTGCTCCATGTCGATGAGCTTGTGGACGTGATCAATCCGCGAATCAAACCTGCGGCGGTAGATGTCGAAAACGTCGTAGGCAAAGTTGACGTCGCCCTGTTTGATCAGGTCGTCGAGTTGTGTCTTCAACCGCGAAAACTCGTCGATGTCCTGTTTCAGGAAATAAACCTTCTGCGGGTCGAGCATTTCGATGTACTGGTCAAGCAATCTCGGGGACACCGAATCATCAATTTCGCCATGATTGATGTGGTATCGACTGATCATGCTGCACACGAGACGTGCTGTGGTGGCGTCTTCTGCAGTTGGCCGCCCGAGCTGCTGAGCGAAGATCGTCGTCGCCACCAGAAGGACAGCGACTGTGACAGTGGTACAGGCAGCTTTCGAGGGGCACTTCAATTTCATGGTTCACCTGTCTGCTCGATGCATCTCAGCCCGCAATCCGGGCGGTGGCTGAGTGATGATTGTTGGCGGGCCAATGCCCTGTAAACGCAGCTCAACTTAATACGTTTGAAGCAGGCTTTGCTGTTAATTCAAGGCGGGTGACATCTGTCTGCCCACTCCGAGGTTCAGAAGCGGGCCGATGGTAGTGAAAGGTCGAAACCAGGACAAGATGCGCTGATTTGACAGGAATTGTGTGCTGGTGATCAGGCTCGCCAGGGGGCTCTCATGAGGAGCAATCGTAGCCGCAGGCCGAGCCGTGTTAAGCCCCTGGTACGAAAGGAAACAGCTTTCGGATCAATTCCTGATTCCACGGTCGACCGTACTCACAACGTTCGAATGCTTCGACCCATTGAATGCGATTGCCTGTTTCTTCGCCGTACGTCGAAATCAGTTTGTCTCGAAACTGCTCAGCGAGACCGCCAATTCGTTTTCTGAAAAGTCGTCCAAGAAAGTCTCGTCGACCGTCGTCCGACCTGGGCAATTCGTGGTCGTAACGATGGTTGTACGCCAGCCAGCCGTAAAACTGCGACGCGTGACAGTGCAGCATGTCGACTGCGAATTCGATCGTCGGGCCGATGTCGACGACGACGGTTGGCTCAAACGGACACGGCTTCTGGAAATTGTCAGCAACGTAGGCGATCGCCGGGTTGTCTCGCAGAGCGGGGACTTCGGACACGACTGGCGAGACGGTCACCATGTAGGCAGCGTCACAGACCAACTGCGACGTGTATCTGTGATCGGGGTGGTAATCGTTCGGACGGTGGGTCAGGACGAGGTCGGGATTGAATTCACGGATCAATCGAATGAGCACGTTGCGAGCGTCGACGGTCGGCTGGAGTTGTCCGTCGCGAAATTCGAGTATTTCAGATTCGATGCCAACCGTGTCGGCGGCGGCTTTGGCTTCGGCTCGGCGAATGGCGATCAGCTCGTCGCCAAAGATTTCGTGATGTCCGGACTCGCCATTGGTCACGCTGACAAACTTCACGACGTGACCGAGCTGTCGATATAGAGTGGCCGTTCCGCCGCAGGTAATCTCGCAGTCGTCAGGGTGGGCGCCGATGGCCAGAATTCGAAGAGGCGTTTCAGACATTCGAAGACCTTTCAGACAGAACGAGCAATACGAAATTCAGTTTGCGGCTTCGCAGGAGTCAGGACTTCGCTCGCGATCACGTTTTTGTCTTTTGCTTTCGGTGCCGCACCAGTCCGGGTGTGACGTCGAGATCGAGAGACGCGACGTGGCCTCGCTTCAAAGATTCCCACGCAATCGCGGCCATCGCGGCGTTGTCCGTGCATAACGACATGGGGGCGACGAAAAGCTGAGCCCCTTCGCGGCGGGTCATTTGTTCCAGCTTGTGTCGCAGCAGCGAGTTGGCAGCCACACCGCCACCGACGCAGAGCGTGCTTCGTTTTTTCTGCTGCAACGCCTGTCGACACTTACCGACGAGAATTTCGACGACGGCTGCCTGGAAACTGGCCGCAATGTCAGCGACTCTCTGAGGGGTCAACGGTTCCGGCTTCACACGAGAGCCGGGGACTCCGTTTGCCGTGTAGAGGACCGCCGTCTTCAGCCCGCTGAAGCTGAATTCAAGTCGGTCTTCTTTGAGAAACGTTCTCGGAAATCGAATGGCTTTGGGGTTGCCACCTTCGGCGACCTTCTGAATGGCGGGTCCTCCCGGAAAGCCGACGTTCAGAATCTGAGCGACCTTGTCAAACGCTTCTCCCGCTGCGTCGTCGATCGTCGAGCCGATCAATTCGAAGTCGACAGGGCTGGTACAGTCGTAAATGTTGGAGTGTCCGCCGCTCACGACGAAACCGATGCAGGGAAACGTGTCGACTTCAGCGGCCATGCGGCAGGCGTAAATGTGTGCTTCGATATGGTTCACGGCGACGAGCGGAACATCCAGCACCATTGCCAGTGTCTTAGCAGCGGTCAGCCCGACCAGAAGCGAACCGACGAGCCCCGGCTGAGTCGCCACGGCCACCGCTCCGATATCAGAAAGTTGCAGCCCCGCTTCTTTCAACGCTTCGTCGATGACCGGCAGGACTCGCCGCACGTGGGCTCGCGAGGCGATTTCTGGAACGACGCCTCCGAAGTCACGGTGCAGTTCGTACTGCGAAGCGACGACGCTCGAAAGCGGTCTCAGATCCCGATCGATGACTGCGGCGGCAGTTTCGTCGCACGATGATTCGAGGGCGAGGATGTACTGAATGGAGTCGGCGTCAACAGTCACAGCAGGCTTTCACGACGAGCAGAATTCTCAGGTTTTCAGATCGCGAAAGTGTAGTGCGAACAAAGCCTGCTGTCCGTTGAGAAGGGCGGCTTGCCGAACGGCATGGCCTACGCGGCGGCTCGCTGATTGCGAGTGTCGGGCACTTTCCAGCAGGTTTCGAAGGTCACGTAGTTGATCAGGATCGAACGCCTGACGGTTTTGATCTTTTTCTTTTCGAGACCGTGCCAGGTGTTGTCGCCAGGGGCGAAGAGGTATCCGATATTGTTGCGATACGGGATCGTCTTCACGACATTCAGATCGTCGTCGTAGATGTCCGTGCCGAGTTCTTCGGATTCGCCCCAGACATTCACGTAGACCAGCATCGACATCAGTTTTTCTTTGATGTCTTTGTGAGGTTTCAACCAGAATCCATCAACGTCGGCGATGGCTTCGACTCGAAGGTAAGCGTCGCTGAGATCCCGTTGCAGCATTTTTTCAAACTGCATCACGGTTTCCGGAGCAAGCAGTTCGTCGATCAGTTTGCCCAGCGCCGGAAACTCGTCGACGTTTTCGTCCGTGATGTAAAGCCGAAGTTTGGCGTCGAGCCCGTTGCCACCGTTGTCGGCGGCTCGAGTTCCGTCGAACGCTCGCTGCCCTTTATTCATCGGAGTCGAAACCACTTCGGTCAGAACTTCGGAAGTGACTGGCTGATCGACGATCCAGTGCGTATAGGGGAAGTCGAATTCTGTCGTCGAATGTTTCAGCGCATGCAATAGATTCATTGTTCAGCCATTCTTTCTCTGATGAGGCGGGCGACGTTGGGTGTGTCGTTGGGAGGCGCGTAATCCCAATGGTCCAGTTTTCCTTCGAATCGCCGAGTCAGTCCGGCTTCTTCGAACATTGTGTGAAACTTGCGGAAGCGGAGAGCAGTACGTCGTTCGGTCAGGTGCTCGACAAAAACCGGTCGAGCAGTGGCCGTTGCTTCGGTCACCATCGAAACCGAATCGCCGGTGACGACGATGTAGTCAGCCAGCGCGAGCGCTTCGAAGTAAGGGTTGGTGCCCTGACCATTCCAGATGAAGTGTTTGTCGCCGAAGTCGCGAGCGAGTCTTGTGCAGACTTCCCTGGGAGTTCGGTTCGACGTGAGCACGGCCAGACGAACGCCGTGTTCGTCGACCAGTCGATTGAGTTTTTTAAACAGACGGTCGATGTCAGCCTGAGAGAATGAGTAGTAACCGTTCTTGCCGCCGAGGAGGACGGAAACCAGCGGCCGATCCGGATCGACAAGCAGTGCGGCTTCCGGCGTGTGACGAGCGGCTTCGAGTTTCTCAGGAGTGACCTTATGCAACGCGCCCATCGTGAGGTAGACGTTGGGGCCGCGTCCTGGATCGTGCTTCGGGATCAGGACCATGTCGAAGCCCGAGGTGTCGCACTTCGGATCCTGAATATGGACGGTGAAGACCTTTCGCCCGAGCTTCTTTTTCAAATAGAGAGCCGGAATGACTCCGTGACGCCCGCAAGAAACGACCAGTCTCGGCTGCGGCGATGCTTCGAGTCGTTCGGGTTGTTTCAGCACTCGCCCGCTCTTCGGAATCAAGCTGAACGGCAGGCAGTTCCACGGAAACGCCATGCGGGTATTGATGAATTCGTACGTGGCAGATTCGGCGTTGGGATCTTCCAGCGGTGCGTAACCGACGGCGGTGGCCAGTCCGGCAGTCTGGCTGTTCATGCCAGCCATGCCCTTGCTGATGCACCAGCAACGGCCAGTCACGGCTGAGTTCTCTGCGACGTGCGAACGGTCTCGATGCGCAGCCAGCTGGCGATGCAGCGACAACACGTCGGTCGCTTCGCGATTGATGACGCGAGCTTCGGCGAAATCGGTTTCAGAGTTGGAAAGCTCACCATCCATGGTGAATTGGTTTTCCCGTCGTGCGACGAATCTGGCTGTCGGTGCTTGGGTTTTCAGGCTCGGCCTGCGATAAGTTCGGGTCGCCGGTGAGACAATCCTTGTCATCCGGAGTGGCCTGACGACCGCCTTTAAGCGGTTCAATAACGAAGCCTCGTACTCTAGTCCGGCCTTTCGAAACGCCACAATACGAGATCAGACAGCTCGGTCGCTGCTGCGATCAATAACCTCGAAAACCGGGCCGTGTGAGGTTGTGCAGGCTGTAATTAAAGCGATTTTGATTGAGCGTTGACTGATTGTGAGTGCCGCGGTTTGGCCAGGTCTGACCGTAGTAGGATCCCGACTGCCAGGTGGTGTTGGGAATTTGGTTGCTCGGACGCGTTTGTCCGCTGAACGAGTAGTTCTGTCGATTCTGGTTGTAGGTCGAACGGTTGGGGCCTTGCAGGTTCTGGAAGAATTCGGCAGCAGCGGGACTGAGCACCGGAACGCCGTTGGGCGAAACATTCCGGGCAGCCTGCTGAGCGGCCCGCTGCACCGGCGTCAGTTGGTTGTGCGAGTGTTGCTGCTGCGGAAACTGGTTCGGCGGCTGCGGATGAGCCTGTTGCGGAGTTCCCTGCTGCGGATGCTGTCCCGGATGGCCGTGGGCGGGATGCCCGTGAGCGGGATGGCCAGGAGGGAGCGTGCTGTAGCTCGGGTAGCCGGTGACCGGATAGCCGTATCCGTAGCCTGGGTAAGCATTGTTCTGGAGATACTGCTGGCGCTGCCGATCAACGAAGGTCTGGCCGTATCCAGATGTTGGAGCCGTTTGTTGAGAGTAACCGTAGGGTTGCATAGGCACTCCGTAGGGCGAGTATTGCTGATACGTCTGCGCGACGTAGCCGGGTTGGGTCCAGGCAGTTGTGCCACCGTACCGGTTAGCGGCTGCTGCATTTGCTGCCGCCGGGTAACCGCCGGGAAGATACGTCCCCTGAATGGCTGGCTGGCTGGTGGCGGGATGCTGAACGTAACCCGGAGCGGGGTAAACCCCGGCGGCTGGATACTGACCTCGCGGCTGCTGGGCACCGTACCAGACAACGCCTCCGTTCTGCGTGTAGTAGCCGGCTTGACCGTGCACGGGTTGCGGAGTCTGGATCGCACAAACGGCGAATATCGACAACGCTCCCGCGACTATTCCTGATCGGGGAATCGCGTGACGGCGAGAACCTGGGGCTGAATTTCTCATTCTGAAACCTCGAAGACCGGATTCAGCCGGCGAAACGCTGATGGCAGCCTGTTGGGATGTTGGAAACGCCTGACTCACGAATTCAATGTGTGCTACTGGCTATGTCCGTGCGGAATTTAGTCCCGGCGACGATTGCAAAATGCACCGGCAGAGCCCAGTGGCACACTTTATTCAACGGGCTGGTAGCCACTTTGCAGGAGATTTCCGGCAAACGGAGCAGTTTTCGGCAGGCGACAACCGGCTCGTGAAACAGGCCAGTCATCGTATCGTCCTGCGTTGACCGAACGCTGCGAGCATCCGCCGTCTACGGAACGATTGCGATCAGATCATCCGATTCGACCGAGATAACCAGAAAAGCTTATCTAACCGGACGTGTTCGGCCGATGAAATGTCAGAGCATTCTGTGTGCGAATGCTCGTCCGCCTGTCTGTCGACCATTTCATGGCTGAAAAGGCAGGGGGAAGCCGGCGTCTGAAAGGCTCCGGCGCTGCAAAACGCAAAGACTCGGCTTCATCCGGGGAAATTCGAACAGCGACATGTGTGGCTGTCTCTCTGGTTGAAACAAGCTGTGTGAAACCTGAATCAAGGTCGTACAAGGAGATTCAATCCATGCTGGCGTATCGCAAGTGGGTCCTGTCACTCGGGATCGCAGCGGTGACTCCAGGGATTGCACTGGCTGGACCATTTCCCTTCTCGAAGTCCGACCAGTCAGTTCCTCAGTCAGCCGCCCCAGACAACCAGAAGCTGGCCGAAGAAGCCGCTTCCAACCTCCGAGCCGCAAAGTTCTCGGGCTTCGACATCGAACTCGAAGTTCAGAACGGCGTCTGCCTGCTGAAGGGCAAGATCGCCAGCCAGGCTCAGAAAGATCAGGCCACGCAGGTCATTTCCCGCGTGCCTGGAATTCGTAGCGTGAACAATCAGCTGGTCGTGCTGAACGGCGGCCCGGAGTCTCCTGTGCAACAGGCAGTCGCTCGGGACGTTCAATCGAATCCGATCCAGCAGGCCGGATTCTTCTCACGACCGACTCAGACTCGACCAACGCAGGCCGAGCAGCGGGAAACGACTCCGCAGCAGGCAACCGGCGAATCTCCACAGCAGGTGCAGCAGATTACGCAGGGCATTGCTCAGGCGATTCAGCAGTCCGGCGTGCGAGGTCACGACATCGACCTTCGCTACAAAGGCGGAGTGGCGACTCTGATTGGTAAGGCTCAGTCGCCTCAGGACGTCGCCCGGCTGACTCAGGTCATCTCGCGAGTTCCTGGCGTTCGACAGGTCAATAACCAGCTTCGGGCTCCAGGCATGGACTCGCCTGTCCAGCAGGTTTCAGGCACGACGTCGGGCAGCACCAACCAGAGAGTTGCTGAGCAGATTGCTCAGGCTCTGGCCGCCAACCGTCTGAGTGGTCTGGACATCGAAGTTCGCTACAACGGCGGACTGGCAACTCTAAGTGGCCCGGTGCCGCATCCACAGGTCGCGATGATCGCTCACCAGGTCACTGCCAGCGTTCCGGGAGTTCTGCAGGTCGATAATCGTTTGCAGGTTGTCGGAATGCCTGGTCAGCCAGGAGCATTTCCAGGAGCGGGCCCTCAGGGACCAAATCCGAACGTGATGCCGGTCAGCCATCAGATGCCCGGTCAGCCTCATCCGGCCATGATGGCTGCGGGAGCGATGGGCGGCATGGCCGCAGGGGCGATGGGAATGGGTCCGGGCGGAATGGGTCCAGGAGCTGGTCCTCACGCTCACGGCGGCGGAAATCCGTCGCACCTGGCGTACGACCTTCCAAATCTGCCGAACCATTCGTGGCCAACCTACGCGGCCTACCCAAACTACGCTCAGGTGTCGTACCCGAAAGAGTACAGCGCCAGTGCATGGCCTTACATCGGCCCGTTCTACCCGTATCCTCAGGTGCCACTCGGCTGGCGTCAGGTGCAGCTTGAATGGGACGACGGAGCTTGGAACCTGAACTTCCGCCCTCGGACGGACCGCTGGTTCTGGTTCAT
>JADHNX010000013.1 GCA_016779365.1 Planctomycetaceae bacterium | reverse complement strand
GGAAACAGCGGCGGCCCGCTGATCAATCTCGACGGCGAAGTCATCGGCATCAACGTTGCCATCCGAGCTGGTGCTCAACGAATCGGATTTGCGATTCCCATCGACGATGCTCGAAAGATCATTGCCGAGCTGCTCAATGTCGAAAAACTCAGCCAGACATGGCACGGCCTGGTGGGCACCGATGTTAAGTCAGCCAGTGACCAGAAGCTGATCGTTGAAAACCTCATCCCCGACAGCCCCGCTGCCAAAGCTGGTCTAAAGCCTGGTGATGTCATCGTGGCGGCGGGTTCGACCAAAGTGGCCGATGCCGCCGACTTCGAACGAGCGTGTCTGGGGAAAAAACCAGGCGAGTCGCTGAAGCTCTCTGTTCAGCGAGCCGGCAAGAACCAGGAGCTGGCACTCAACGTCGGGAATGCGGCTGACCGTCCGGCTTCTACTTACGGAACAATCGTCCGAGCCAACAACAGCTCTGACGACGGAACCAACGATGCCCTCTACCGAATGTTCGGCATCCGCCTGAGTCAGCTTGCTTCGAACGAGCGATCGCTCGTCGGCCCTCGTTACCGGGGCGGCATGCGAGTGATTCAGGTTCGTGAGGGCGGACCTGCCGCTTTGAACGGCATCCAGCAGGGCGACATTCTGGTCGGCCTGCACCTTTGGGAATCGATCACTTTTGAAAATGTGAAATACGTGATCGAGCATCCGCAGTTGAACACGTTCTCGCCACTGAAGTTCTACGTCCTGCGAGGCGAAGAAACGCTGTGGGGGCATCTGCCAGTCGGAAGCTTCCGTTAAGATCTCACGATCCGGAGCCGATCTCGTGTCGTAGGGGCGCGGCTCGACGCACCATCTCAAAGAACGTGACCTTTAAGCGGTGATCCAAGACGCACCCTGTTTCCGGGGAACCGGCAGGGTGTTGTTCTCAATCAGCGGCAACGCTCAGCCGACATTCGACCGGCAGATGATCGGAGTATCCGTTGCCGAAGAATCGCGGGCCGAGATAACTCCGCGATGGTTTGGGGATAGTGCCCGGCGTCTTCGAAACGAACATCTGGTAGTCCGCTTTGACTCGGCGCGTCGAGTCGGCCACCCAGTTGACGCCCTGGCCATCCAGCATGCCGGGCGAAAGAATGATGTGATCGAGCACGTCCCACTTATTCTGGTAAACGTAGGTGCCGGCGTCGCCTTCCTGATGAAACTTCCACATCGAGTTGAACAGGACTCCTGGTCGCAGCTCTGCCGCGTTTCCCCACGTCCGAAGTGTCTTGCCGACCGACGGGTCAGAAGGCGTGTCATTCAAGTCGCCGATGACTGCAAAGTCGACAGCAGGGGCACTTTTCAGAAGCTGGTCGATTCGGCGACGCAGCACTGACGCCACTTCGATCCGGTTGGCGTCCGGATTTCTCCTGGAAGGCCAGTGGTTCACAAAGACGAAAAACGGCTTTCCGCCACTGGTGAAGCGCGCTTCCAGAATGTCACGAGTCGGAAACTTTTCGACACGGTGAATTCGGGACTGATCGAGCGTTACCGTCTTTGCATCGTAAAGCAACGCGCAATCAATCCCTCGGTAGCTCGGTGATTCTTCATGCACGATTCTGTAATCTCGGCCCGTCTTCTTCAAAGACCCAACGAGCCTCTCCAGGACGGTTCGGTTTTCGATTTCACAAAGTCCCAGCACGTCCGGCCCGCGTCCTGAATTCATGTCCGAAATCACGCGAGCCAGGTTCGTCAGCTTCAGCTCCAGCCGAGTCTCCGTCCATGCCTTCGGCTCGCCCGGCGTAAACTCCTCATCGCCTTCGGTCTTCGGATCGTCGACTGTGTCGAACAGGTTTTCGACATTCCAGAAGGCAAGGCCGAGTTCTCCAGCAACAGTCCGCCCCGGCATCAGCACCAGGTTCAAGACTGTTATCAGAATCGCCGTATTCAAAATCCGATAAATCATTAACGAATCCTTCGCAAAATTATGGTGTCCGGAATCACTATCAGATTTGAACCACAGAGACTCAGAAACACGAAGAAAAAAGATCCTTACAACCTCTGTGTCTCCGTGCCTCTGTGGTTAGTCACGGCTTGTGATGACGCCGACGAATACCTACTTGAAGACCGCGTGGTCTGGATTGCCTTTCGCATCAATGTAGGCAATCAGGTCGAGGACTTCTTCCAGCGTCATGGTGTTGAGCAATTTGGCGGGCATCAGTGAAATGGGCGATGGTTGAATGATGTCGATTTCGTCCTTGCTGATGACGATTGGTTCGCAGTTTTCGATGCCCAGCGGATTCGGCATCAACGTGACAGACTGGTCGTCTTCGGCGACCTTCATTCCCGTAAACTGTTTTCCGGCGTCAGTCACGACAACCCAGCCCTGGAACTTCTTGTCGATCTCTTTCGACGGATCGATGATCGACTGCAGAACGTGCAGCCGGTCTTTCTTTGCTTCCAGTTTTGCAAGATCTGGACCAACTCGACCGCCGACTTCGTTCATCTGATGGCAGGCGAAACAGGCAACCGTTGTGAAGAGTTTCTTGCCGTTGGAAAACGATCGGCCTTTCATGCCGGCAACCTGCTCGGAGAGTTCTTCGAACTTCCAGTCGCGGACGAAAGGTCGAACTTCGCCGATTTCTACAGGTTCGGCAATCGGGTTCTTCGCGAGGTAAGCGTCGACGTCGGCGACAACGTGCATGACGCCAGCCATCGTTCGCCAGTGGCCAGGGAAAGTACAGACATACGGGTAATCGCCGGCCTGGCTTGGAGCGACGATCACCAGGCGTTCTGTTTCTCCTGATTGCAGAAGCTTCGTTGTGTGAAGAATTTCTTTGGAATCCGGCACGAAGCCTTTCGCAAAAGCGTCCGGAGACGTGGCCATTCGCTCGGCTGCCTGAGCGACTTCCATCATCTTGCCAGGCGTCGTGACCAGCAGGTTGTGCGGCATGATGTCCGTATTCTCAAGCACCAGCTCGAACGGTTTACCGGCCTGCACCACGATTTCCGGTCGGTCGTACCTCATGCGATGTGGCACGGTCCGGATCGTGATGATGCGGACTCCAAGGTCGCCGATTTCGGCTTTGATCATCTTTGCCTTGTCTGCCGGAAGCAGAGTGGCGAGATCATTGGCCAGTTGAAGCGAAGTTCGTACTCCGATAGTTGCCCGCTCGGTCGCATCGACGCCTTTGACGTACGCAACCAGCGAATCGACCAGCGGAGCAACCACGGCTTCGTCCTTCACCCAGCGAGACCTTGGAATTCGTTGAATACCTCGCGCGGCAGAAGTTCTCGCGATGCCCTTCTGAATGAAGTCAGACAATGTCGCGAAAGTTTCGGCATCGTGGCCTGGCACGTAGGTAATGGCGTTAATCGCCGATCGCTGAATTGCCGCCGCGGAGTTCGAGCCAAGGTCAAACGTAACGCTCTCGGCCGGAGCCGGAACGTCTCGTTTCTGGAAGGCTTCCTTACGCGAAGCATCGAGTACCGTGATCCAGAAACCGTCCATCCGATCTGTGTATTGACCGTTCCCCTCGGTCCGATTCCAGATTCGGATCTGTTCAATGGAAACTTCACTTCCAAGGTCAATTTCCCACCAGGGATCGCGTGCCTGCTCGTTGGTGTGAGTCTGTCCGCCATTTGCGTAGGCACCATCCTTGTTCCCGTCGATGGCTCGCATTGCCTCGCCTCCGTGCGCGGTACTCGACTGTCTGGCCTTTCCTCGCCGAGCGATGTTCTGGCCACCGCTCATGACTTCAACTTCTGCCAGAGTCAATACTCGCTTCTTGCCAGGCAGGGCGATTCTCACGAAACGACCAACCGTCCCCTTTTCTTTCTCCGCCGCTGCGGCAAGCTTGTCCGGCAGACCGTGAAGCAGTGGCTCAACTTTTGAATGCAGTGACGCTCGCAGTTGCGTGTCAGGAATTATCTGCACAGCATCCAGGAAATCCCGCAAGGACCGGGTCGTCTTTTCTGCAAGTTCCCACGCCTGATCAATCGACTGGTCAGCCGCGACAAGGGCCACATAGCCAATTCGCCGGGTAATCGGACGTTTTGCCGTTCGGGTCCAGGTTTCAAATCGGGCACGCGCGCCGACCAGTTCTGACGGTTCACGACGGGTGAGCATCAGCACCAGGTCAAAGATTACCTGGTCGGCGCCGGCGAGATCGTTGGCGTCGACGTACTCGATCGCTCCGGTCAGCTCTGCCAGTTCGTTCGAATTCTTTGCTGCTGCAAGACCGGTCAGCGCTTCAGATCGCTGCTGTTCGCGAATTCCTGGTCGAGTCAGCAGGGCCATGTAAACCGGAGCCGACTTTGGCAGTTTGCTGAGATCCGCTGTTGGAATGCTGCCCAGAATGTAGTCGATCCCTGCCGGGTTATCGGCGGCGAAAATCTCGCCCGAGTTAATCGCAGATTTCCACACGGGCTCAAGGCCACGAATGACCTCTTCCAGCGCGTAGTTGATGTAGTAATCACGTTCGTGCCTGACGGCCTGCAACGCAACTTCGGCAGCCGCCGACGTGTTGACCCACGAGGCTGCTCGAACGGCTTCCAGTCGGACTCGGGGATGCTCATCGTTCGCGGCCTGGTGCAACCAGGCAATGACGTCTTCCTGCGGGAAGAGATCGCGCCAGTGAGAAAGTACCCGCACAGCAGCGGCGCGAGCACGTCCGTCTTTCGACGTCAGTCGACCTTCCAGCAGCGACCTGCTGAAGCTGCGAACCTGCTCGTCATGACTGGCCGGCGTATTGTGGTGCTGGCAGACCCAGAGTGCTTCGAGCAGGTTGTGTTCGTAGTCTTTGCTGGCGGAGTCCAGCCCCTTAACCCATGACATCAAAGCGGCGGCAACTTCGGCAGCTGGGAACTCGCGGAGACGAATTCGGGTTCGATGTCGCACTCGGTCTTCTGGAGACTTCAATTCTTCCAGCAGTTCAGGAATCGACAGTCTGGTCAGATCCTGATTCTTCAACAGCGGACGACCGGGGTAAGTGATTCTCCAGATGCGACCGTGAGTGTGGTCGCGGTTGGGATCTCGAAGGTTGTGCTGCATGTGGCCAACCAGTGGGTTGAACCAGTCGACAATGTACAGAGCACCGTCCGGCCCGAACTGAAGGTCCGTCGGTCGGAAGTTGCGGTCTGACGAAAAAAGAATCGGTTCGATTTCCTTTCCTTCAAAACCTGAGCCGGCTTCTTTGACGGTGTGCTGAAGAACTCCCTGGAAACCAATGCAGTTGTTCAGAAGGTAGTTGCCCTGAGCTTCCGGCGGGAAATGTCGACTGGACACGATTTCGCAGCCAGCTGTCGGTCGAACTCGCTTCTTGAAGAACTGTTCCATCTGCTTGCGATAGACGAATTTGAAGGGGCCGAAGTCATCCTGTCCGGCGAAGTTCTGAGTTCGCATCGAGAATGCCGTACCGAAGTAATTGGCACCGCCCGATGCATCCGCGACAAAGTTCTGACCCCACGCGTCCCAGCAGTGTCCCCACGGATTTGCAAAGTTGTACGACACGAAGGTTTCGAGTTTCTGCCGCGTCGGATCAAAACGGTAAACCGCTCCATGCCCGTTACGAGTCGGGCCGTAGGGCGTTTCTACCTGAGTGATGTGGAACGTGCCTTCGTGCATGTAAACACCGCCGCCGGGCCCCCACACGAAGGCTCCAATGGCGTGATGGCTGTCGCCCGAGTCGAAGCCGCCCATGACGATGTTTCGTTCGTCTGCCTTACCGTCGCCGTCGGTGTCGATCAGGTGAACGAGGTTTGGCTCCTGAGCAACGTAAGCGCCGCCGTCACCGACTTCAAAACCGGTTGGCAGATGGAGTCCGTCGGCGAAGACAGTTTGTTTATCCGCTTTGCCGTCTCCGTCGGTGTCTTCAAAAATGAGAAGTTTGTCGTTCGGTTTGTGCGGCGGCTGATACTGAGGGTAGCTCGGCATCGTCGCGACCCAGAGTCGGCCTTGCGGATCGAATGTGAAGTTGACCGGGTTTTCCAGATCGGGAAAGTCCACTTCCGATGCGAACAGGTTGATTTCGTAGCCTTCCGCGACGGTGAACTTCTTGATCGCTTCTTCAGGCGGCAGGATGTTAACCGGCTCTTTGAAGTTCGTTGGGACGTCGTAAAGCTGACGAGTTCCGCTGTAGTCGACCGGGCCGGTCATCGGTTTGCCCTGAGCGGCCGCCCAGATTCGCTGGTCGACGACGGCACACATCTCGTCGAGCTTGCCGCGCTCGTTTTCAAGCACGTACTTGTCTGTGAACGGCGGATTGCCGTTGTCGCGTTCCGAACGGCCTCCGTAAATGTAGAAGCCATTCACCGCGCGGTAGCGATGGAAGTATTGAAAATCCTTTTCAGCGATTTCGGCCATCATCGCGTCCGAAATCGACGATGGAGCGGCTGACTTCCCGAACACTGCTTTCGCAAACGCCGGAGCGAAGACTTTGTAGCCGTCCTCGCTCAAGTGAATTCCGTTGAAAGTCAGCGGAGCTTTATTCGCTGCGTAGAGTTCCAGGCTGAGCGAAAAGAGATCGACGAACGGAGTCTTCGTTTCAGCGGCCACCTTTCTCATCGTCTTTGTGTAAAGCTCGATGTGCGGATTCGAGGCCGAACCGTCCGGCAGGTTGGGATTGCCCACGTCTTCGTGAGCGATCGGCGAACAGAGCACGACCTGCGGAGCACCGTCGCCCGAGTAATTCTGCGTTGCTGTGTGAGCGATGAAATCTCGGAGTTCCTGTTCGAAAGTTGCCAGCCCGGCTTCGCCGTTGAACGATTCGGCAAAGCCAAAGAACGCAAAAATGACGTCAGCTCGGACCAGCGTGAGGTGTTTGTCCGGCGGCCCGAAGTCCAGAGACCGAGGTCGAAAGCGGACTTCGTCAGCGGTGAAGCCCTGATTTCGGATACTCAGATTCAGCTCAGGATGCAGCGCGTGAAATTGAGCTTCGACGTGCCCGAAGTATTGCTCGCGCTCAGCCAGCGCTCCGCCAATGAAGACGACGTTATCGCCCTTCTTCAGTTGAACAATTTCGGCAGCTTCAGCGGGAGTTGGCGTCCCGTGAAAAAACACCGCCGCCAAAGTGACACTCAGCATCAACGATCGGGCAATCAGCCTGGCCATCACAACAACCTTCCTGTTTGTATCGAATATAAAATCACGGCTGTCGAAACCAGCCGGACTGATCAGTGGAGGGAACCACAGGTCGAAACCTGAAATCACGCGAAGCTTGCCATGCTAACGCCCCCAACATCCTGGAGACAATCAACGTCGTCGATACCGGAACCAGCATTTCAATCGGGACAACCGGTCTCCGGGCCGCGTCACCCGCTTCAGCATCGCAGTTCGTCACTTGAGCTGACTTCAACAGCCGACCGGCTTTTTGAAAGTGCCGACACGGTCACAACAGCTGTTGCCTCGTCGCCAATGTTGCCCGCGCCGGATCGTCGACACTGAATGACGTATCTACGGCTTCTTCCGCTGAAGCCGAACATCGGCAGTGGACTATCTGACGGCAATGTCATGCCCCCTTGTGCAACCGCTACAACTCGCGCTGGTCGAATCGGGATCGCTCGAAGCCGCGCATTGGTCACGGACATTCTCCGTCTTCATCAGCGTAACCCGACGTTTGCTCACAACCACGACATGCCGCTGGCAGAGCTCGCCGAAGCTCGCAGCCGTGCCGCCGTTCGCATTTCCTGGTCCGCGTTGTTTATCAAAGCCTGGGGCGACGTCAGCAGCAGACACCCGAGTCTCCGACAAACCTGGCGAACGTTTCCCACGCCGCACATTTTTCAGCATCAGACCTCGGTGGCCAATCTGGCGGTCAGTCGCGCTCACGATGGAGTCGACTGGCTCTGCTGGGGGCTGATTCGATCGCCCGAGCACCGCTCGCTTCCGGAAATCCAGGCCTCCATCGACGCCTTCAGTAACGAGCCGGTCGACAGACAGTTTCGCAGGCAACTGAAATTCAGTGCCCTGCCGACAATCGTCCGTCGCGCGATCTGGTGGTGGAACCTGAACATCGCGGGTGAGAAACGAGCCACTCGACTGGGAACGTTTTCTCTGACCACGGTTTCCGGTCGCGGCGTTTCCATCCAGCACCCGCCGACTGTGATGACGACCGGTCTGACGTTCGGCCCGCTCGACCACAACGGACGAATGAAAGTCACACTGGTCTACGACCATCGACTGATGGATGGGGCTTTCGTCGCCGACCGACTGATCGATTTAGAGCAGACACTCAACGAAGCAGTGCTCACCGAACTGCGTGAGCTTTGTCGTTCGGCGCAGTCTTCAGAAAGCGGTGAGAAAGATTTCAATTCAACCTCGGTTCCAGACAGTCACCAGGACGCCGCATGACCCTTGCTGCGGGCAAACTGCCTGCTTGATAAATGACGAATCTGTCCTTCGTGTGCCACTGGCTCGGCCAGTGCGGAACGACTCGACAGTGCCGAGCGATGCAGACACTGGCAGATCCTGTGGCACACTTTGACAACTGACCCGGAAGCCTTCTCACGCAATTTATGACTCGAAGTTAAGACCCAAAGAATTCATCGCAAAACGGCCACTGAGGAATTTTCCGTCAGAACAACTCGGTGCCCTTTGTGATCTCTGTGGCAAAACTCCTTCAACTCAAATGCCTGGTCCTTCATGCCTGCTTTCGAGCCAACAGCAACGCAGACACTCGCAACAATCACCGGGCGACTGCGCGATTTCTCTGACGACCCGATTGCCTGCATGCGTCGAGTTCAGAGCGAAGCCGGAGATCTCGTCGCGCTGCAGGAAGGCGACCAGCAACTGATCTTTGCCTTCGGGGCCGGGCTCAATCGACAGATCCTGAGCAAGGCCGACCGGTTTCACTCTCAGTTTTTTGCGATCCGAGGCCCCAGAAATTCTGCTCAGCGTCGTCTGACGTCCGGCCTGCTCAGCATGAACGGCAAAGAGCATTCCCAGCAGCGGCGAACGATGAAGGCGGGTTTTGAAAAGCGGGCGATCCCTGGCTACACGCGCATGATCGCTCATCATGCTCAGGAAATGCTCAGCGACTGGCGACCGGGTCAGACGCGAGACATCGCCAGCGACATGACCGGGCTGATGCTGCGAATCTCCAGCTCGATGCTGTTTGGTATGGACGAGCCCGAGCTGGCCTTCGAAATCGGTCGGATGATGGAACGCTGGGTCGAGCTGAATCAGGAGCTGGGAATTGCGGCTCTGATCGCCACCGACGATTTTTATCCGCGCTATCAGCAGATGCTGACCTTCGCTGAAGAACTGGAAGGCCGCATTCGAGAACTGATCAGCAGCCGAGCTGCCGACACGTCAGCATCCGGTCACGACATCATCTCGATGCTGCTTCGAGCCCGACAGGCCGGCGCTCCGATGACGGATTCACAGCTCGTCGGTCAGACCGCGCTCGTGTTCGCAGCCTCGCAAATGACGACGGCCCACACGCTGACCTGGACGCTGTTTCTGCTCGCTCAACACCCGGAAGTCATGCGCGAGCTGCTCGACGAAATTTCCGGGAACTCCGACGCCGGACTTCGCATCGGACCTCCGGAATCTTCCACAGGTATCATGCCGGCCGGTCCGACCAGCGTGCTGGACCGAGTGATCCGCGAAAGTATGCGAGTTCTCCCGGCGTCGGCCTACTCGCAGCGCGTCACCAACGGCCCGACCGAGTTGAACGGCGCGCCGCTGAAGCCGAACTCGCTGGTCATCTTCAGCCAGTTCATGACGCACCGCAACGAGCAGTTGTTTGAGTCAGCCAGCGAGTTCCGGCCCGACCGCTGGAAGACCGTCCGCCCGACCGGTTACGAATACCTGCCGTTTGGTGGCGGAGCGAAACTGTGCCTGGGCGCGCCGCTGGCGATGTCGATCCTGAACATCGTCCTGCCGATGACTCTGCAACGCGCCGGTCTGCAGATCGTCCCTCACACGAAGGTCAATGGCCGAGTCATCTCGACCATGTTCTCGCCCGAGTTCCCCGTCCCCGTGCGTCTGCTGGAACCCGGAACCGTCGCCGACACCTCGCCCCTGACCGGCAACATCCACAGCCTGGTCACTCTGCCGACCCTTCCTGCCGACCGCGCCGCCGCCTGACGCCGACACCTGGTCATCACAACTGCTTCGCACTCGCCGCCTGCGGCTTCTTCAACGTCACCTCTCCCGCCTGCGCGAGAGGTCGGCCTTTCAGGGCCGGGTGAGGGCTGCATCCTGAAAGTTGTGCAGTTTCCACCAGTGGCCGGTACTCAGCGATCGGCGTTCGGTGCTGATAACGGTGCCCCTCACTCTGACCCTCTCCCCCGCAGGTAGCCGCTGTTTGTATTCGCCGACGAATTGCGGGGGAGAGGGGACCGCGATCGACTTTTCGCTGACGGAAGGCAACCGTTGAAAACGCTCTCGCGGCGTTCTGCCGTAAATGTGGCGGTGCGTGAGGCCGCTCGGTGGTAAATTCGAGCGGAGTCAGGGAGCCTGTGTCGACCCCCATTCCGACGCACACTGTCTCCTCAGAACACCGCCCATGCCGGCACCACAGTTTGAAACTGAAGAAGCCGAAATCGCCTACCGAAGGGCCAATGAACGCATCGCCGAAGCGGCCCGCGAGAAGGCGACAGTCCTCGATCTGAGTGACCTTGGCTTAACGAGCGTGCCTCCGGAGATTGGCCAGCTTGCCAGCCTCACCAGGCTGGACCTGAGACACAATCTGCTGACCGGACTGCTTTTTCGCTTCAGAATCTGACGAAGCTGGATCGACCGATGCTGCATGGCAATCGTGGCCTGCGGTTGTCACCGTCGGTACTCGGCGCTGACTGGAACTTGAACGACGAAGGCCACGCGGCGCCCAGGTCAATTCTGGACTTCTATTTCTCGCGGGAGTCGTCCACCGAACGACCAATTAACGAAGCCAAGCTGATCCTGGTCGGACGCGGCGAAGCAGGGAATCCGCATTCAACAGTGGCCGATCACCGTCACGCTCAACCGAGACGCTCTGCGGCAGAAGTACTCGCAGATTCAGGATTTCATCGAAACCGACTGCGACAACCCCGGTAAAGATAAGAAGTCCGGCGAGAGCGGATACGGCATCGACAAGCTTCGCAAAGCCATCGCCAAATACGTCAACAAACTGCCCGACGTACGAATGGCATTTCCGAAGAGCTGGTTCGCCGTCAAAGAAAGGCTGTCGAAATGGCAGGCTTCCCGGCGAAAGACGACGTCACGGCGGCGGAACTTTTTGACGATCGACGAGTTCCGCGACGAATGCGCAAAGCTCGGCGAAACCGATCCTGGTAAACAGAAAAGCCTGAGCGCCATCCTGCACCGACTGGGGATCGCACTGAATTTCAGCGACGACCGGCGTTTGAACGATCGCCACGTTCTGAATCCGCACTGGCTGACGACCGGCATCTACACGCTGCTGAACTCCAAAACGCTGGCCGCCCGCAAAGGGGAGTTGCGTCCGAAAGACCTCGTCAAGGAGCTCGACGAACACCACTACCCCGCCGACATGCACCCGTTTCTGATCCATCTGATGGAAAAATTCGAACTGTGCTTCGGCTTCAACGATGCACCGGGGGCGGGGAAAAATCGAAAGAAGTCCAAAGCGGTCGGTACTGAGTCACTGCTCGATCGATACCTCATTCCCGAACTGCTCGATCCCGAACAGCCTCCCGCCGCACGAGACTTCGACGAGCAGACCTGCCTCAATTTTCAGTACGACTACCCGGCCCTGCCGCCGGGCCTGCTGCCGCGTTTCATCGTACGAACTCACGTACTGAGTGAGACGCACCGCTGGAAGACGGGTGTGATTCTTTCGTTCGAAGGCAACACGGCTTTGGTCAAAGCGGACCCGCAGGAGCAAATCATCCGCGTCCTGATCAACGGCTCCGCCGCCGGACGCCCTCGAATGCTGGCCGTCATTCGCGAAGACTTCGACGTCATTCACCGAGACATCCCGCACATGAAGCCGCAGGAACTGATCTCGTTCCCGGACCATCCTTCGATCACCGTGCCGTATCAGGAAGTCGAAGTGCTGTACGACACCAGCCCCGAGACTCCGGTTGTTCGCGTCATCGACGGTAAGGTGGTACCTCACACCGCTGGCGAACTGCTGCTCGGCGTCGAGTTCGGAATGACGGCTGAAACCGGAAGGCGGCGAGCCGTTCGGCCGGGGGTTCGAAAGTCCAACCTTCAGTCACGATAACCGGACGCGTTTGCCGGCTCGTCGAGCGACCAGCCGTTGCGAGTTTTCTACAGCTACTCGCGACTTGATGCCAAACAGCTTCAGAAGCTCAAAAAGCATCTCTCGCCACTGGAGCGGATCGATCTGATCCACGGTTGGTGCGACAACGAAATCCTGCCCGGCGCGGAGTTCGACCAGGAGATTGCTGACAAGCTGGGCAAAGCGGACATCGTGGTGCTGCTCATCAGTCCGAACTTCTCAGATTCGCAATACTGCTACAAGATCGAACTTCAACGCGCGATGGAACGCCGCGACGTTGGCGAGGCAGAAGTCCTGCCAGTCATCATCAGTCCGACAACCGCCTGGAAGAAGTTGAAGGCCGGTAACCGGAAGCTTGGAGAATTGAACGCTCTGCCAACATCCGGCAAGCCAATCCCCTCCTGGAATCCGAATCAGGAGTTTGGCTGGAAAAACGTCGCCGATGGTGTCGAACGACTGGCGGAAGAGCTGACGAAAAAGAAACGCCAGCGATGATGCGGTGAGATTGCTGCAAGGTTGCGAAAATGTAGGGCCGGTTCCCACCGCCCGGTCGGAACCGGCCCTACGAATAATTGTCTGCGATTACTTGCGGACGTCGTAGCAGAGCAGGGCGTTCTGGTCGCGGGCGTAGAGGAGGCCGTCGACGATCACCGGATGCGGCCAGCTTTTGCCGTTCTTCGTGGCGAGTTTGAACGAACTTTTCAGGCGGTACTCTTCTGGCGTGGCTTCGATCAGAGCCATCGTGCCGTCTTCGTAGCGGAAGTAGAGATTTCCGTCCGCCAGCAGAATCGCCGCAGAACCGCTGCCGGGGCCACGACCGCCGGACCAGACTTCTTTGCCGGTTGAAAAATTGATGCACAACGGGAAACCGTTGTTATGACCGTGTCCGCAGTAGATATGGTCGCCGTAAACGATCATGCCGCCGTGGTGGTTCTGCATGTCTTTGGCGTCGAGAAAGTACTTTTCGTCGGCCACCAGTTGATTGCCTTCTTTCCTGATCTGAAGGAGGGCGGCGCCGGTTCCGTAACCGGTCGAGCAGAAGACAAAGTCGCCTTTGACAAGCGGCGTCGGAATGTTGGCCGTGCCGTTGGCGATGCGGTTGTAAGACCAGAGCTGTTTGCCATTTTCGGCGTCCATCGAGATCACTCCGCGACCGGTCAACTGAACGTACTGCTTCACGTCAGCGGCGTGGCTGATGACGATCGACGAATACCCGGCTCCGTCTTTGCCGCGACCGCCGATGTCGTCGGGCATGACCGAGGTCCAGATTGTCTCGCCGGTCTTCTTGTTAAGTGCCACGACGACGGCATCTTTGGCTCCCGGTGTGCAGACCAGTCGGTCGCCATCGACCAGAGGCGACTCGCTGTAGCCCCAGCCGGACATCATGCGTCCGCCGAAGTCTTTTGGGAAATCCTTCTGCCAGGCGATTTTGCCGGTCACCACATCAGCAGCGACGAGGTGGCCTTCCCGTCCCAGTGCATAAACCAGCCCGCCGTCGACAGTCGGCGTGCAGTTGGGATTCCCACCTTTGACGGGCGTCGCCCACAACTCGCGACCACCGTCCAGTTCCAGAGCGATCAACTCGCAACCATCCTTGCGGCTGCCCATCGTGAAGATGCGACCGTCTGAAATGGCGATCGACGAGTAGCCACGTCCGATGCCATCAATCTGCCACTTGAGTTTCGGGCCATCCTCCGTCCATTCAGACTGAAGGCCGGTTTCGTCCACAGCAATGCCGTTGCGATGAGGACCGCGCCACGATGGCCAGTCATTGGCAGATGCCAGTTGGGCTGGCGACTTCAGGCCGAACGCCGCAATACCGACGAGCAGGAGCAGGCGGAAATGTTTACTGAGCATGGATTGAAAACCTGTGGTCAAAAGGCGGGGAAGAACTGCCTGATCAGACAGCAAGGGGTAAGCGTCACATAGCGAAGCCGAGAAGCCTGTTGATCCGCCGAAGAGTCGACTGATCGCGCACGGTCAGAATATAGTCTGGCTCGCCGACGCCAACAATTCGTATCGAGGCAGTCGCCGCCATCATTCAGAAACGCCCGAGGTCGCCGAACATGTTCAGATCGGACGCGTCAGTCAGCCTGAGATTTTCAGAGACAACGTCACTCTGCCCATGCATGGCGTCCGCGATGGCGGTCGTGGCGTTTTTGATCTCGCTGACCATGCCCTGTCAATCTGCCGTTGCGGAAACTCTGCTGGCGGGGGTTGCCAAAGTCGACATCACCGATCTCGATGCCGGCCCGGTCAACGATCCCCTTTATGTGAAGGCGCTCGTTCTGAAATCCGGCTCGACGACGACGGCCATCGTCACTGTCGACGCGGTCGCCATCGGCGGGATCGGGCACATCAAAGACGACTACCTGGGCAAAGTGCGCGGCATCGTTGAAAGAGAACTCGGCATTCCGCCGACAAACGTGATCGCCAACGCCAGCCACTGTCACGGCATTGTCTGCAAAGACGCCGACGATCGAACGGTTCGAGCGATCAAACAAGCCGCCAGCAACCTGGTGCCGGTCAAAGTTGGAGTCGGCACTGGCCACGAAGACCGCATCATGGAGAACCGTCGTCTGAAGATGAAGGACGGTCGCACGATCGACGTCCGACACGCGTATTCAATCCCGCCCGATGAAGAGATTGCTTCGGTCGGACCGGTCGATACCGAAATCGGCGTCCTCAGACTGGACCGTCTTGATGGCACAACGCTGGCTGTTGTTTACAACTTTGCCTGTCACCCGATTCAGAACGTTCCCAGCCGAGGCAACAGTGCGGACATCACCGGCTTCGCGTCGCAGGTGATCGAGGACAATCTTGATGAAGGAACGGTCGCGTTGTTCGTGCAGGGCTGCGGCGGCGACATTAACCCGATCCGTTACAAAGATGTCGACTATCCGCGAGACGCCGAACCGCTCGGCAACATGCTCGGCCTGAGCACTCTGAAAGCGGTCCGTAAAATCGCGACAGCAGAAGACGAGCGATTGACCGTGCTGAGCGAAGTGATCGCGCTCCCGCGAGCCAACACCGCCGAACGCATGGCGGAAATGGAGTCCGAGCAAACTCGGTTGATGCAATCACTGGGCGGAACATCGCTCAACTTTAAGACGTTTATCCCGCTCTTCGTTAAGTACAAAGCGTCGGAAGAATTTCCCGCCAACTACCCGTACCGGTATCTGCACGACCGGGCGATGGGGCGAAAAGATCTCGACATCCTCGACGCGGAAAATCGAGCGAACATGGAGCGGTACATTCGCAACATCCACACAATGGAAAAGCTGACCCGTCTCAACACCAATCTGCGTCTGCTGAAAAAACACCATGCGGAAGGAATCGCGGCGGGCAAGCGAACGATCGATGTCGAGCTGACCGGCCTCCGAATCGGTGACTTTGTCCTGACGACATTTCCCGGCGAACTCACGGTGCAGATTGGGCTCAACCTCAAAAAGAAATCGCCGCACAAACCAACGTTCGTCGCTGGCTACACCAACGGATACATCTACTACGCCCCGACGACCGAGCAGTTGCTCAACGTCGGCGGCGCGCAGGAAGACAGCGACTGCGTACTCGGCGCGGACTGGCAGAAAATCTACGAGGACAAGGCCGTCGAAATTCTCGGCAAACTTTAGGCTCTGTCAGAAGTTCAGGTTCTGTCAGCAGGACGGGCGGAACACTTCCTGCCTGACGAACCTTGCGCCGGTGTCAAACTTGAAATCTCCGGCTGACTTTGCCGCCGTAGAAAAAAAAGAGCCTTCCGGCGAGCGAACGCCGGAAGGCTCTTTGAGTTTTCAGCTTTGAACTTCGTCGGTCCGATATTGGGCAGCCGACGAAGTGATCAATTAAATGCCTTTGTCGATGACGAGCTTCAGCAGGTTGCCGACTCGGTTCGAGTAGCCCCACTCGTTGTCGTACCAGCTGATCAGCTTGAAGAACTTATTGTTCAACTCGATACCCGACCCAGCGTCCAGGATCGAAGAAGCCGGGCTGTGGATGAAGTCGCTCGAAACAACTTCGTCGCTGGTGACTTCCAGGATTCCCTTGAGGTAGGTTTCGCTGGCTCGCTTCATGGCTTCGCAGATTTCCGCGTAGCTGGTTTCTTTGACGGTCTTGACGGTCAGGTCGACGGCAGAAACCGTTGGAGTAGGAACTCGGAAAGCCATACCGGTGATCTTGCCAGCGACTTCGGGAAGAACCAGGCCAACAGCCTTAGCAGCACCAGTCGAAGAAGGAATGATGTTGATGGCTGCGCTGCGGCCGCCCTTCCAGTCCTTGCGGCTTGGCCCGTCGACCGTCTTCTGAGTCGCCGTGTAAGAATGAACGGTCGTCATCAGACCTTCGTCGATGCCGAAGCCTTCTTTAAGCAGAACGTGAACGACTGGTGCCAGGCAGTTCGTCGTGCAGGAAGCGTTCGACATGACGTGGTGCTGGGCAGGATCGTACTCGTGATCGTTAACGCCCATGACGAACGTCTTGAGGTCACCCTTGGCTGGAGCCGAGATGATGACTTTCTTCGCACCGGCAGTGATGTGTCCGCCAGCTTTTTCAGCATCGCAGAACAGGCCGGTTGACTCGATGACGACGTCGACTCCGAGTTCCTTCCACGGCAGCCCGTCTGGCGTCCGTGCAGAAACAACGCGAATGGTTTCGCCGTTGACGATCAGCAGATCCGGCTCGTCTTTGCCTTCGCTGGTACCGTGACTGACTTCGCCCTGGAAACGGCCCTGGATCGAATCGTACTTCAGCAGGTAAGCGAGGTTGTCAGCGGGAACGATGTCTCCGACGGCGACGATGTTGACGTCAGTTCCGACGAGACCCTGTTCGTGCAGAGCGCGGAAAACCAGACGACCAATTCGTCCGAAACCGTTGATTGCAATGTTAACTGCCATTCTTTTTTCTTTCTGTCTTGATGAAAAACTGTCTCGCTCGTTGTCAGTCGTCCGATGGCCACCCCGGATGTTTGTCCGTCCTGGACGGTCTGCACCGGTGAAACCGACACATTTTGAGCAACCTTGCCGCAGCGGAATTGCTGCGTCGTTTCCAGCGGACGTTCCGCCAGAAAATCAAAGCCGCGTCTGAGCAGGAGAGCGTGTCCTGTTCGTTGATCGCAATTCTCCGGCGTGATCATCCGCCGAAGTTTCACTCGCAATACGGCGCTGCCGTGTTGTTCTTTTTCCAATCGCGAGATCTGAGCCAGCTGGTTACAAGCCATTGCCGACTCAAGGGTTGCGAAGTTTATCCACTAAGGAATGCTTTTCAACTGGCCTCGTCCAGACGCTGCGTCCTCTTTGGGGAGACGTCGTTTAAGTGACCTCAGCACAACCAGTTACGTGCTGTCTGAAAAAAAACAGAGATCGACAAACCGAGCCCAACGGGACTCCGCTACGAATTTCTGGCGAGCGGTTTTCGCACTGAGATCCGTCCCCGAGGTCTCTGGAAGAACCACCACTCGACCAGCAGAAAGCCGAACGCCAGAAAAGTCAGTGGCGACCAGAGTGGCTGATCACTCGCCAGTAGTTCATCGGACGAGGCAATTGTCTGCTCGTCGAATTCGATTGAGTCGACCGATGTCAGCGTCGTTTCCGGGGAACTCAGCAGGTTGGCAGAAACTGTAAGGGACTCTTCGCTTTCGCCGCTGATGAGATACTGACCGGCCAGGTTGGCGGTCACTCCACGCAGTTGGCCGGCTTCGTCAGCGATTACCTGCTGAGTCGAATCGTCTGGTCCGTGGACCGTGTACGCGCTTCCGGGGCTGAGGTCGATCGTTGGCAGAACGCCCGTCTGAACCGCAGTGACGTCGCCGACGGATGCTTCCTGACGGGCCAACTGAACGAGGTTGGCAACAAGGACGGGGAACGCAACTCGGAATTCGAGTGTCGAGCGGTCAGTGTGAAACAACGTGTGAAATGTCAGTCGAGAAGCCGAACGCCGGCGCAGGATCAACGGCCCGCTCGTACCGGAAGCAAGGACCAGATAACCAGCGTCTTCGAAGCTGCCGACGTCAACGCCGGCAACAGTCTGAGCAGCGTCCGCGATCTCGACATCCCGCAGCTGCGCGTGACGAAGCAACGGCGTTGTGCGATCCCAGTCAAGAAACTTCGTCAACGCTGCGGCCGGCTCGACGAGCGACTTCACTGCTGCGGGCGTAACTCCGACGAGTAAACAAACGGTGGCCATCAGTTCTTCGTCGTCCGGCTGGTCGCTGATGCCCAGGTCGTACGGAACAGATCGTTGCTCGGGCTGTCCGGGCTTTGGAAAGAGGTCGACTCCCGGAGTTGATTCCAGGGCTCGTCGAAAGTTGCTGAGTTCCGAAGACGCGTAAACCCGCAGCGGTCGCGCCGGTGGAAGGTCGAGCCACGCCACGTTGTCAGCGGCCAGCGAGTCGTACTCTGTGTTCCCTGGAGTGAGGCGAGCTTCCAGCCTGGTCGAGCTTTGCGACGTGATTCGAAATGCGATTCGCTGAGACTCGCCTTTCCCCAGAACGAACGGCTGCTCGCCGGTTGGCTGACCGTCCTGAAAAAGTTCGATCTGGCCCGAAGTGTCAGCCGACGCTTCGACTCTCAGAAAGACTTCCCAGTCCTGAGACGATGACAGCCGAGCGTTGAAAGCCGTGATGCCGGCGTTGGCACCTCCGGCCGGAAGCTGCTGGTAGTTGACGTTGAACGGCAATCCGAAGCGGACTTTCCTGGGGGTGTTTCCGTCGGAAAAGTAAACAGCCGATTCGACGGGGACTGTTTTTGCCAGCGCCTGAGTCAGCCGCAAGGCATCTTCAAGCTGGCTCGCAACGTCTCGAACTTCAAGACTCGCCAGAGCGTCGCGCAGAATTCGGCGGTTGCCAGTGAACTCGGTCAGGCGATCTGCGGACGAGTGGACGGCGATCAGCGAAAGCTGCTGATCTGCGTTCAGGGTATCGATGAGTTTTTCGACACGTTCTTTGGCAAGGTCCAGACGCGACTTGCCCGTGACCGGATCGGTCGCTGCCATGCTCGCCGAGCAGTCGATCAACACAGGCTGGTACGCAGCCTGTTCGGCAGTGCCTCGGGCGAACGGCTGCATCGCGGCCAGGATAAGCAGAAGCAGAACCGCCATCTGCAACCACAGCAGAATGTTGCGACGAAACTTCTGAAATGGCGAGTTGACGCGCTGGTCGTTGACGACCGACTGCCACAGAACGAGCGAGGAGATTTCGACTCGCGGTCGCCTAAGCTTCAGAAAATAGAAGGCAAGCAACGGAACGAGCAGCAGCAGCCACCAGGCGTTGGCGATGGCCGAAAATCCTGGCCAACTCATCGGAACCATCCTCGCCGCAGAAGTTTTTCGAAGAGGATCGTTTCCAGCGTTTTGTCAGAGCTGACAGATTCAAACCGACCATTGCGGCGACGACATTGCGACGCCAGGAACTCCTGCTGCGCGACACGATGCTCGTGGTAAAGATCGAGTAAATCGCGAGCCGACGAAACATCGAGCGACCGGCCGGTTTCGCTGTCAACCAGTCGAACGTCGCCGGTGAGGTCAGGATCGATTTCGTTCGGACCGAGAATCTGCACGGCGAAAATTTCCAGCCCGGCACTGTGAAGCAGGTTGAAACTTCGCGAGACGTCGCCGGTGGTCAGGAAGTCGGACAGGACGATGGCGACTCCTCGGCCTCGGTGAACGCGAAGTGACGACGAGACCAGATCGTCGACCGTCGTACTGCCGACCGCCGAGCAGGATTCCAGAAACTCAAAGACCTTGCGGGTCGCCGGACGGCCCGAGCAGTTTCGCAGCAGCGCCGGACTGCCTGCTGAATCGCTGCCCGAAAACAGGCTGACTCGTTCCAGGCCGCGAAGAGCCATGACGGAGAACGCTGCCGCCAGTTGTCGCGCACGTTCGAACTTCTCTTCCGACCGCATCGACAGTGACGAGTCGAGCAGAACGACGACGTGCAGCTCTTCCTCATGGGTGTAAAGCTTGAGATACGGCCTCTGCAGGCGAGCGAAAATGTTCCAGTCGACGTAGCGGATGTCGTCGCCGGCCACGTAGTCACGGTAGTCGGCAAAATCGATGCTCGCTCCACCGGTGCCAACTGAATGTTCTCCGCGAGTTCTGTTGGTGAGACGCCGGTTCGGACACAGACGCAGCCGTTCTACTCGAGCGAGGGTTTCGTTCGAGAGGAGCGGAGTGAGTTGCGGTTTTGCGACGGCTTCGGACATGTACCGAGTCCTGCGAGTCTTTCGTGAAGGAGTTCTGATTTCTCGCAGGCTGAAACAAGCTCAAAGTCTTGCAGAACGATCGAGCGACAACAAATTCTCGTGCAGAGTTGCGGAGACGCAGCGGGAGAAATCGTCTAATTATTTCTTCTGAGCACCTGGTCGATCCATGAACGGATGCGAGGATTGCTGAGATACTCGTCGTCGTTTGCTTTGCCGTAGGCGAGTAGTCGCTCGGTCATCCATCGCGATTTCTCTTTGTGAATTGGCTGTCCGAAAAGGTTCGTCAGCTCGTTGGGATCGTTCTTCAGGTCGATCAGCCACGGCTCTTCGTTCGTCGAGTAGACCAGTTTGAATTGC
>JADHNX010000012.1 GCA_016779365.1 Planctomycetaceae bacterium | reverse complement strand
CGAGTGCTCCATCAACCTCGCAAATCCAGTCGGGATCGTTGTCGTAAATGACTTCGTGAAACTGCCACACGTCGATGACGTCGGTCTTCAGCCGCTGCAGACTGGTTTCGAGTTGCTCCGTGGCGGTCTTGCGGTCTCTCGCGCAAACCTTGGTCATCAGCGTCACTTTGTCGCGACGACCGCCTTCCAGCGCGATGCCCATCCGACGTTCGGATTCGCCGCCGTGGTATTCCCAAGCGTTGTCGAAGAACGAGATCCCGGAGTCGACGGCTTCGTGGACCAGCCGAACCGAATCCGCTTCGGCCAGATGTTTGCGGCAGAAATGTCCGCCACCGAAACCCAGAATCGACACCTTGATATCGCTTCGGCCGAGGTTTCGAACCGGGATACCCGCCGCGTTTCGCTCGATGGAATCCGACACGTGTGTTCCTTCCAGTTGACTTTCTTTGATTTCGCGGCGCATTCCGTCACGCGTTTCATTCACGAGCGGAAAGCTATCCTCTCGCCGGTCACCGTCTCAACCGGGTGGTCTGTTTTAAGTTTTCGTGCCACAAAGGCCGACTCGAACCCCGACGGACGGCGGCTGGGGAGCGGATTTCGGCGAAGTCCGCCTTCAACTTTGCGGGAAGCAGGTGATTCCCGCTTTCTAAACTTCGGCTCTACGGAAAAACTCACAGCCTCTTCGGGTTGATGGACGATGATGTTTCAAGCCACGATGGACGTCTCATAGAACTCGTCGGAGAGACTCTTCAATGCTCACATTTGGCAGCAACACCACTCACCGTGATTGTTCCGGCCTTTGCCGCAGAGATTTCCTTCGAGCCGGTGCGCTCGGGCTGGGTGGATTGTCGCTGCCGTGGCTGCTTGAACAGAAAGCGAACGCGCAAAGCTCCGGCTTTGTGAAAGACCGCTCCGTTGTGTTCCTGTTTCTGTCCGGCGGCGCCAGCCACATCGAGACGTTCAATCCAAATATGGATGCACCGTCTCCGTATTGCAGCGTGACGGGCGACGTGCAGACTTCGGTGCCGGGAGTTGCTTTCGGCGGAACGTTCCCGCTGCTGTCAAAACACGCCGACAAGATGGCAATCGTACGGTCGTTTCAGCATTCGAACGGCGGTCACGTTCAGGCCATCGTCCACATGCTCACCGGCGGGACCGACCCGACCGGCAACGGAGCGCAAGGCTTCGGGATGGGAGCCGCCTATTCGCGGCTTCGAGGTTCCAACCACCCCGAAACCGGCATGCCGACCAACACGCTGCTTCTCTCGAAGGAAGTCGACCCGCAATATCACAACGAGACGAAGCGGATCGAAAAAGGCTCGCGACCGAACTCGCTCGGCAGCTCGTACGCTCCCTTCAATCCGTCCGGCGGCGGAGAAGCGACGGCAAATCTTAAACTCAATCTTGACGCTTCGCGGTTTGACGATCGTCGCAGCCTCCTGTCGGAATTCGGTCGACTGAGAAAACAAGCCGATACCCAGTCAGACGTCGTCAGCACCTACACACAGCAGGCGTACGACCTGCTGCTCGGCAGCGCGTCGGAAGCGTTCGACCTGTCGAAAGAAGATCCGAAACTCGTCGAGCGGTACGACACCAGCGGCTACATGATCGGTAAGAAGAAATTTCGACCGTCCGATCTCGGTCAGCACTTTCTGACAGCACGACGACTGATCGAAGCCGGCTGCGGGTTCGTCACCGTTCACAGCGCCGGTTGGGACATGCACGAAGACACTAACAACCCCGGCATCGAACGCGGCATGAAGATGCTCGGCCATCCCGTCGACAAAGCGGTGTCGGCGTTCCTGGAAGACCTCGAAGACCGAGGCATGCTCAACAAAGTGCTACTGGTCATCGGCGGCGACTTCGGACGAACTCCGAAGATCAACTCACGCGGCGGACGCGATCACTGGACCAGCCTCTGCACGCTGGCCTTCGCCGGAGGCGGCATCAATCAGGGACAGGTCATCGGTCAGGCATCCCGCAAGAACGACGTCCCGACCAGCGACCCGGTTGGCATCTCTCAGGTCTTCGGAACGGTGATGCATTCCCTGTTCGACGTCGCCGAACTTCGCCTCAACCGCGGAGTCCCCCGCGACCTGATGAGCCTGCTCGAAAGCTCACAGCCGATTCCAGGCATTGTCTGATCGGAGTCAGGCGGACGTTTTGGACACAGAGGTCGGAGAGTTTAAAAACGCAGGGAAACGGCAAGACTCTCCTTTATTCTCTTCTTCACTTTTCTCGGTAAATCCTCGGCGAACTCTGCGTTCCGCTTTCTGAAGTTTCTGGAGAAAACGGTGAAGCAAACGCTGGAAGACCGCACGGTTCTGATCACTGGCGGAACGCGAGGTATCGGTAAAGCCATCGGACTGCGAGCTGCTCGCGATGGCGCCAACGTTGTCATCCTCGGAAAAACGACCGAGCCGCACCCGCAACTGCCAGGAACGATCTGGTCGGCTGCGGAAGAGATTGAAGCGGCGGGCGGAAACGCTCTCGCTGTGCCGTGCGATCTTCGAGTTAACGAGCAGGTTCAAGCGGCGGTCGCTCAGTCCGTTGAGCGGTTCGGCGGGATCGACATTCTCGTCAATAATGCCAGCGCAATCTTTCTGGCGGGAACGCTGCAGACTCCGATGAAACGCTTCGACCTGATGCATCAGGTAAACGCTCGCGCGACATTTCTCGCCAGCCAGCTTTGCCTGCCGCATCTGCTGAAGTCGTCGAACCCGCACATCCTGTGCCTGGCCCCGCCGATCGACATGGATCGAGGCTGGTTCGCCGGCACGCTGCCTTACACGATGGCCAAGTATGGCATGAGTCTATGCGTGCTCGGCCTCTCGCAGGAATTTTCGAAACAGGGAGTCGCCGTGAACGCTCTCTGGCCGGAAACAGGCATCGCCACCGCCGCCGTCGCTAATCTGCTTGGTGGCGAAGCCGCCGTGCAATGCTGCCGTAAGCCGGAAATCGTCGCCGATGCCGCTTACGAAATTCTGACTCGTGAAAGTCGAACCTGCACCGGCAACTTCTTCATCGATTCAGAAGTCCTGACCGAATCCGGCACGACCGACTTCGATCAGTACGCGATAACTCCGGGCGCGCCGCTGATGCCGGACTTCTTTCTCGGCAAACCGGACTTCGCTGCTCTGTCGAAGTTGCTGCACAGCGACGGCTGATTCGTTGCAAGGAACCGCGTCCGACCGACAAACGGCCACACGCAGAACGGCCAGCAGTGAGTTGTTTTACCGCAAGCCAGCCGAGCAATCTCTCAGTCGGCGGTTGGGAACGCAGCGACTCGCAGATTGCGGAATTTCAGATCGGTTGTCGGGTCGTGCCCCTGCAGACTGATTGGGCCGGCTTCGACTTTGGAACCTCGGCGGGGATTCGGATCCGCAGGTCGAGTGTCTTCCCAGTCGGTGACCTGAAAGCCGTTGACCCAGGTCGCGATGCGCGGGCCGTGAGCGATCAGGGTCATCGTGAACCACTCATGATCATTCGGAATAACCCAACGGGCCTTGGTGCGGCGGAAGATCGCTCCCGTTCCGGCGTCGTCTTTCGGCTGAGTCCGGTCGCTGTTGAAGAAAACGTTTTCGATCTGAAGTTCGTAGCCGTGCGAAGGAGCCTCTTCCGTGCCGGGAATCAGCCGGAAGAAGACTCCGCTGTTGAGGCCATCGCCGTTGGTCTTTGCTTCGAACTGAAGAACGAAGTCGGACCACGCGTCGTCAGATTCCAGAAAGCCCGGCCCGTTGCTGACCAAGATGGCTTCGTCGGCAACTTTGAATTCGCTTTTCGAGCCCGCAACGGCGTGCCACCCGGTCAGGTCTTTACCGTTGAAGATTGCCTTCGTTCCAAGTGGTTTCACAAAGACGTTTCGAAATTTGACGAGGCCGGCGTTTTTCTGCAGGCCGATCCGACCACTGGTCAGCAGGTTTTCGGTTTCGTCTTTGAAGTCGAGCACGGCTTCGCCATCGAGGCTTGCCGTGAAATGGTTGCCTTCAACTTTGATGATCGCCGTTCGCCATTTCTCTTCGCCGAGAGATTTAGCGATGGGCTCGGTGCGGCCGACCAGGCTGCCGGTTCCAAACTGGTCTCGCGAGTCGAAGATGTTGAACTCGTAGCAGTCTTTGGTCGGGTTCGTCGGTTCGGGGACGCACCGCAGGAAGATGCCGCTGTTGCCGTCTTTGGCGACCCAGTAGTCGCAGCGAAGTTCGAAGTCGGCGAACGGGACGGTTGTCAGCAGCAGGCCGGGGTCGCCCTGACTGGCTTCGATCAGACCGTCGTCGGTGACGTGCCAGTCAACGTCGTTGTTCGGTGTCCAGCCGGCCAGAGTTTGACCGTCGAAGAGTTGAATCCAGCCGTCTCGGATTTCGTCTTCCGAAAGCAACAACTTCGGCTCACTCTTCAGCGGCAGGGCTTCAGGAGCATTTTTCGCTGCTGGTTTTGCGGCAGACTTGGCTTCTTTGGGAGCCGCTTCGTTCGGCACAACGGCTGTCGTTGCCGGAGAAACCGCCGAGCCCGCTTCCGGAGTTTCGGAACCGCAACCGCTCAGGACACTGCCAACGGCGGCAAAGCTCAACAGCAGAAAAGTAGAAACACGGTTCATGGCGATGTTCTCGTTGGGTGTGCGAAGTCGGTGAGTTGACGTGCAAAACTTGCCGGACTGTAGCGTGATTTAGAGCGGGTTGACAAAGCGCCGAAGCGTCGTCAAAACAGCCGCGCTCGCAGGTCGTGCGAGAAAGCGATCGTCGCTCAGCGTGATGTTTTGCTGAGCTGCTGCTTGAGCCTTATCGACATTTATCGGGATCGGTCGTCCTCCGCGAGACGTCGAGGTATCGGTCGCCCACTTCCTTAAAAGCGTCAACAGCGACGCGACAACCACGGAGAGTTTCAGCATGAGTGGACCCATCGTCCGAACCGGCACGACGCCAGAATTCTGGGCCAACTACGACCAGGTTTTCGGTGACAAGAAAGCCACGAAGAAGAAGGCGGCGAAGAAAGCCGCCAGTACCTCAGGCACCAAAAAGAAGGCGACTAAGAAAGCTGCCGTGAAAAAGAAGGCAGCTACGAAGAAGCCGGCAAAGAAGAAGGCCGCCAAAAAGAAGAAGTGACGACGGCAGGCGACTCCAAGTCGCCTTGCTGATTTGACGTTGAAAATGACGCCCGGCGACTCGTTGAGTCGCCGGGCGTTTTTTATTGCAGGAAATGACCCAGCCACGGATGGGTACAGATTCACACGGACGCCATTAGTGTCGAGCTGTGTGTATCTGTGGCGTTGCTCTTGCCAGTCTTGTTGGCGACTGGGGTTTGACGCTCGAAATTCTGGCCGTGATACTCGGCGGTGAACAATATTGAATTCGCAATTGGAGAACTCACGCTCATGGTTAGCTCTGCTCATCGCCGAATCGGACGCTGCCTGGTTGTTCTGGCTCTGGCAGCTGGCTGCTTGGGAGTGCTCGCAAAGGCCGCAGACGCTCGGCAGCCGAATTTCGTTTTGATTTACACGGACGATCAGGGCTCGGTCGACGTGAACTGCTACGGGGCGAAGGATTTGATCACTCCGTCGCTGGACGACCTGGCGAGTCGTGGGGTGCGGTTTACGCAGTTCTATGCGGCAGCTCCGGTTTGCTCGCCATCGCGAGCAGCCATGCTGACGGGCCGGGTGCCTCAGCGAGCGGGCGTGCCGGGGAATGTCTCGTCGGACCATGGCAAGGCTGGAATGCCGACCGAGCAGGTCACCATCGCCGAGATGATGAAAAAGGCGGGCTACGCGACTGGCCATGTCGGAAAGTGGCACCTTGGTTACACGCCGGAAACCATGCCAAACGGTCAGGGATTTGATTCATCGTTCGGGCACATGGGCGGGTGCATTGATAACTGGTCGCACTTTTTCTACTGGCAGGGGCCGAATCGCCACGATCTGTGGCAGAACGGCGAGCACATCTGGCGTGACGGTGAGTTCTTTCCGGACCTGATGGTGCAGCAGGGGCACGAGTTTATCGAGCAGAACAAAGACAAACCGTTCTTCCTCTACTGGGCCATCAATCTGCCGCATTATCCACTGCAAGGAACGGACAAGTGGCGAAAGAAGTACGAGCACCTGCCGGCTCCGCGGCGGATGTACAACGCGTTTGTTTCGACGATGGACGAGTCGATCGGCAAATTGCTGTCGAAGCTCGACGAGCTGAAACTTCGAGAGGACACGATCGTGATCTTTCAGTCGGACCACGGTCACTCTCACGAGGAGCGAACGTTCGGCGGCGGCGGAAGCGCCGGGCCGTATCGCGGAGCCAAATTCAGCCTGTTTGAAGGTGGAATTCGCGTGCCGGCGATGATCTCCTGGCCGGGCAAGTTGCCGGCAGGCGAAGTGCGAACCCAAATGGCGACAGCCTGTGACTGGATGCCGACGATTGCGGACCTCGCAGAAGTCGAACGCCCGGACCACAAACTCGATGGCCACAGCATTGTCAACGTCATCCACTCCTCAGAAACCGAGTCGCCGCATCGTCATTTTCACTGGCAGAGTGGCGGCGGAACCGCTCCACAATGGGCCGTCCGCGACGGAGACTGGAAGCTGATCGGCAACCCTCGCGACACGAGCAACAAGGCACCGATCGGCAAAGAAGATCGCCGGTTTCTGGTGAATCTTGCGCAGGATGTGTCCGAGATGAAGAACCTGGCAAGCGAGCATCCTGAGATTGTGAACCGGCTTGAAAAACTGCACGACGCCTGGGCAAAAGATGCCAGTCGTTGAGTGGTTCTTCGTCAAACTTTTCGTCGTTCTTCTTGAACCACGGAAGGCACGAAACCACACGGAAATAAGGTGTTTGACTTCCGTGTTTTTTCGTCCCTTCCGTGGTTCATTTTCGTGACTGCCCCCGGCTGGCAGAGCCTGACGTGCGGGAAATCGGACGGTCTGATTGCGGGATCGGTTTCTGTCCGTTAATCAGTGCGCTGACCTGCGGTTGGCTGCTGGTTGAGGAACGTGCAATGAAGAAACTTCCGACCGTGGAGCACTCCGTCATTCCCGCGCAGGCGGAAATCTAATGTCGTAACTGGCTCCCCGCTTACGCGGGGATGACACAACTCGGAAACTTGTGACCATGTCGAGCGAAACTGAATCCCGCCTCGCGACCATCGAGGAAAAAGTCCACGCTGAAGAGCGGTTGTCGTTCGACGATGGCCTGTTTCTTGAGGAGCACGTTGACGTGCTGACCCTCGGTCAGCTCGCGAATATCGTGCGGGAACGCAAGAACGGAAACCTTGCGTACTACAACACCAACATTCATCTGAACCCGACGAATGTCTGCGTTTACCGCTGCGTTTTCTGCGCTTTTCGGTCAGATTTGAAGGCGGAAAAGGCCTACACGTTTACCGACGACATGATTCGCGCGCGGGCACTGGAAGCTCGGGCACAGGGGGCGACCGAGATTCACGTCGTCGGCGGACTGCATCATCAAAAGCCGTTTGAATGGTACGTCAGCGTCGTACGAGTCATTCACGAAACGTGCCCGGAACTGCACATCAAGGCGTGGACCGGCGTTGAAATTAACTGGTTCAGCCACCTCACGAAAAAGCCGTACAAGTGGTGCCTTGAGCAACTCATCGACGCCGGTCTGGGCAGTATGCCTGGCGGTGGAGCAGAGATTTTCGACGAGGAAGTTCGGGCACAAATCTGCGAGCACAAAGCAGATTCTCAATCGTGGCTCGACATCCATCGAGACGCACATCAGCTCGGACTGAGAACTAACGCGACGATGCTTTACGGGCACGTCGAGGAAGCAAAACACCGCATCGACCATCTCTGCAAACTGCGTGATTTACAGGACGAAACCGGCGGGTTTCAAACGTTCATTCCGCTGGCATTTCACCCGGATAACACAGGTTTAGCCCACATCCCAAAACCCAGCGGCCTGCAGGATTTGAAGACGATCGCGATCTCGCGACTGATGCTCGACAACTTCGACCACATCAAGGCGTACTGGATCATGCTCGGCGAGAAAATCGCCCAGACGGCGCTCAGTTTCGGGGCCGACGATCTCGACGGCACCGTCGTTCACGAGTTGATTTACCATGACGCTGGGGCAGAGACCCCCGAGGGCGTCACGGTCGAGCACCTCCACGCACTGATCCGCGAAGCAGGGCGGGAACCGGTCGAACGCGACACGCTCTATCGACGTGTCGTCCGTGACGGCGCAAAATGGTACGCCGAAGAACCGCTCGTGCCCGAAGTCGCAGCGACCGTTTAAATTCGACTGCGATTTGCAGCCTGAGTCGTTGAACTCCGGTTTTCGGAAGTACTGTTTTTGCCAGCAGAATGGCTTCGCGATGACCAGCTCAGCTATCGAAGAAAAACGCGACAGGCTGCTGCAGATCCTGCGGAATTACGAGTCTGTGGTCGTCGCATTTTCGGCTGGTGTTGACAGCACTGTCGTCGCAAAGGCAGCGGCAATTGCCTGTGGCGAGAAATCCGTAGCGGCGACTGCTCTCAGTCCAAGTCTTGCGTCTGGTGAACTTGATCTGGCTCGCGAACTGGCTGAGCTGATCGGAATTCGCCACGAAATCATCGAAACCGATGAATTCAGTAACCCCGCCTACCTGGCCAACCCCGCAAACCGCTGCTATTTCTGCAAAACTGAGCTGTACGGTCATCTTGGACCGCTCGCTGAGAAATTAGGGTTCAACGCGGTCGTCAACGGAGCAAACCTTGACGACAAGGGCGACTACCGGCCAGGAATGATGGCTGCTGCCGAGAATTCAGTGTCCAGTCCGCTCGTTGACGCAGAATTCTCAAAGGCGGACGTTCGCGAACTGGCCAGACTGTGGGAACTGCCAGTCTGGAATAAGCCTGCAACACCGTGCCTGTCCAGCCGAATTGCATATGGCATCGAAGTAACTCCTGAGCGAGTCCGCATGATCGACGCTGCTGAGCGTTTTCTGTCGCAACTCACTGGTTTGAAACCACTTCGCGTGCGACTCGAGCATCAGCAACTGGCTCGAATCGAAGTGCCGCTTGATCAGCTTGCAACTGTCGCCACTCCAGCAACAAGCGATGCCATCGTCAAAAAACTGCTGAACCTTGGGTTTTGCAGCATCACGCTTGATCTTCAGGGGTTCCGGTCCGGCAGCATGAATTCTGCACTTGGCGAGGTTCAGAATCTGGTAGAGCTGAGCGACTTCTCGCAAAGCAAATAACAGTTCTTTGAGCCTAAACAGCCCAAAACATGAGACAAAATCGAGACTAACGTTCGCGACTTTCGCTGCCGATAAGGCTTACTTCAGACCGAGTCCGAACTTTCTCGATGGATCTCTTCCCAGTTCGTTGACACTCTGAGATTTCATCAATAGTATCCCCGCTTTCCCGCACAGGTTCGCGGGGCCGGACAGCGTCTAAAGGCAGTGTGAGATGACTCAGGAACGAATTAGAATCCGGATGGAAGCGTATGATCACGCAATTCTGGATCTGTCGGCAACCGATATTGTAAATACAGCAAAACGTACCGGCGCCGATGTTCGAGGCCCGGTTCCTCTGCCGACTCGATGTGAGCGATACACCGTACTTCGCAGTCCGCATATCGATAAAAAGTCTCGAGAGCAGTTCGAAATTCGAACCCACAAGAGGCTGATTGAAATACTGCAACCAACCGGCAAGACAATTGACGCTCTAAACAAGCTGTCACTGCCAGCTGGGGTTGATGTAAAAATCAAGGCAGGGGCTCGCTAGGCTCTTGCTGCTGCGTCTCGCTGAAAAGTGGCACGGCTTAACCGTGCCGACCAGCAAGGCGAGAAACTTCTCTCAGTACTCCTGAGGGATGAGGCTCCGGCTTAGGCTTAATGCCTTTCTGGAGATGGCGACGTTGCCTCTGGGTGACCTCTCAGCATAACGAGGATAGAGATGCATACCGCGATTCTCGCAACAAAAGTCGGCATGACTCAGGTCTATGACGACAACGGGAATGTTCAACCTGTAACGGTGCTTGAAGTAGGGCCGTGCCGAGTAGAGCTTCTCAGGACGCAGGAACGTGACGGTTACGACGCTCTGCAGATGTCGCTTGAGCGAAAAGGCAAGACTGTCGCTCGGCGTGAATCTCGCATCGAGCCGGAAACTCGTCAGTATGAGATCGGCGAGCAGCTTGACGCGCCGTTCATTGAAATCGGCGGCAAAGTTGACATTATCGGAACCAGCAAGGGCCGTGGTTTCGCCGGCGTCATGAAACGCCACAACTTTGCAGGCCAGCGTGCTTCGCATGGAGTCAAGAAGTGTCATCGCCACCCAGGCTCAACTGGAATGAGCGCCGACCCGGCTCGCGTGATTAAAGGCACAAAAATGGCCGGACGTTACGGGGGAGTCAAGTCAACGGTCCGCAATCTTTGCGTCGTGCGTTATGATGCTGACCGCGGAATATTGGCCGTAAAGGGTGCGGTACCTGGCCCCAACGGCGGCTTGGTAACCATTCGCCAGCAGACAGAGGCCTAGTCATAATTTACCCGACTGGGACTTGCTACTAAATCAAACAGCTGAATCCTGGGGCGACCAGATGGCTCGGATTTCGAAACTTAATTCAAATCTTACCGCTACGGGCGAAGTCGAGATCGACGAAGCTCAACTTGCGGCAAAAATAACAAAACAGCTCATCCACGATGCTTGCGTTATGTATCACGCAAACAGGCGTGTCGGCACGGTGCGAACAAAGTCTCGCGCTGAGATTGCTGGCACGCGAGCAAAAATGTACCGACAGAAAGGTACTGGGCGAGCTCGAGCTGGACACAAGCAGTCACCAATTCGTCGTGGTGGTGGTCACGCGTTTGCGAAACGCCCCAAGGACTGGTCGTACACGCTGCCCCGAAAGGCTCTACGTGCGGCAACTCGAATGGCGCTTCGTCTTAAGTTGGAAGCTGGCCAGCTCTTTATTGTCGACTCGCTCGACCTGCCGGAAGCTCGTACGAAGTACGTTGCAGCTGCGCTTCGAAGTGGCGGCTATCACGGACAGAGCTGTCTTTTTGTCACAGAGGGCGTAAATGCCGATCTTGTGCGAGCGGCTCGAAACATTCCAAAGGTTTCGGTATTGCCTCGAGTTGATTTAAATGCTGACATCGTGATGCGGCATCGAAACGTGCTGATGTTTAGTGATGCAGTTGCAGTACTTTCTAGGCCCGACGCCTAGTTTGCTGATTCAGGTTATTGTGCGTTTGCCAAGGGTAGGTTGGGTTATAGCATGTCGGATCAGAAAGCCAGATCAGAACATGTCCTTAAGGGCGTGATGCTGACAGAGAAAACTGCGTTTCAGGCGGAGCACCAGAACGTCTACTCATTTGATGTCCCCCTTAGTGCAAACAAGGCGGACATACGAAAAGCAGTTGAATCAGCCTTTGGGGTAAGAGTTCTCTCTGTCAACACAATTACCCGTTTAGGGCGCCCAAAACGCCACCGTGCTCACTTCAGTCACGGCCAGACAAAAAAACGAGCGATGGTCAAGCTTCACTCAGAAGATCGAATCTCGCTGTACTAACGTTGAAAGATCGCGGAGATACGTTGTGGGAATTCGCATATACAAGCCAACCAGCGCCGGGCGACGCAATGCGTCTGTAAGTACGTTTGAAGAATTGACTTTTAAGGGGAACAACCCCGAAAAAAGCCTTATTCGGCGTGCCACCAAAACAGGCGGACGAAATCACCAGGGTAAGATCACCGCCCACCATCGAGGTGGCGGGCATAAGCGAATGTATCGAATTATCGACTTCAAGCGCCGAGTAGATGGCGTGGCTGGATTGGTAAAGTCTGTCGAGTATGACCCTAACCGTTCTTCGAATATCGCACTGATCTGCTACGAAGATGGCAAGAAGGCGTATATTATCGCCCCTGCCGGCTTGGTAGCTGGAGACAAGGTTTACAGTGGAGACTCTGGCATCGAGCCCAAGGTCGGAAACTCAATGCCTCTGTCACAGATCCCGCTGGGATCGGTCATTCATAATATTGAGCTGCAACCGGGGCGTGGCGGACAACTCTGTCGCAGCGCCGGCACCAGCGCCGTCATGAATGCTCGCGAAGGAAACTGGGCGCAAATTACGTTGCCGTCTGGTGAAGTTCGTAGAGTTCCGTCTAGCTGCCGTGCAACTATGGGTGAAGTCGGAAATTCGGACCACCAGAACGTGGTACTCGGCAAAGCTGGTCGGCGTCGCTGGATGGGATGGAGACCACACGTTCGTGGAACTTGTAAAAACCCTCATGACCATCCTCATGGTGGTGGTGAGGGGCGAACAAAAGGTGGACGTCACCCTTGTAGTCCAACCGGCAAATTGTCGAAGGGCGGTGCGACCAGAAAGAAGAAGAAGGCTTCTACCAACGCGATTCTGCGAAGGCGTAAGTCTCGCAGAAATGGCCAACTTAAGTAGTTGCTACGCTGCGTTTGCGAGATGTCAGAAACGGTTACTCGGTTGTGTAGAGATTGAGGAAGGCTAAATGTCAAGATCGCTAAAAAAAGGTCCATACGTCGATGAAAAACTTCTCCAGAAGATCGATCGTATGGGGCCTAATAAACAGCCGATTAAGACTTGGGCTCGCAGCTCAACAATCGCCCCTGAATTTATTGGCCACACATTTCTCGTGCATAACGGCAAGATCTTCTTGAACGTCTATGTGACAGAAGAAATGGTCGGCCATAAACTGGGTGAATTTTCTCCAACTCGAACATTTCGTGGGCACGGTGCCCGTGGTAAACGCTAGGCGATTCTCGAACAGTGGATTGCTCCTGAGGTTTAATTATGGCGATTGTGAAAAGCGAACATCGATACGCTCGAATCGCTTCTACAAAGGTGAATCGAATCCTCCCAATCATTCGCGGTCGCGAGGTTGGAGATAGTCTGGATTTACTGAAGGCGTTACCAAACCTAGCAGCTCGCTTGGTTGAGGCGGTCGTCCACACTGCGGCAGCTAATGCCGCAGAGGCCGGCGTCCGCAACGTTGAAAAACTTCGCATTGCAGAGGCTGTCGCAAATTGTGGCCCTATGTATAAGCGGATACGACCAGGTGCTCGCGGAATGGCGCATGTGGAAAAACATCGAACTTCGCATATTTGTGTCAAAATAGATGTGCCCGAACTGTAGGTCACTCTGATCTTTGGCGATTGGGCATAGATAATAATTCGGGGTAATCGAATGGGACAGAAAGTAAGGCCAACTGGGTTTCGCGTCGGGATTACAGAGCCGTGGCGAAGCCGGTGGTACGCTCCCAAGAAATACTACGGGGAACTTCTGGTTGAAGATCAGCGGATACGCGAGTTTATCCGGAAAAAGTATCAGTTTGCGGGCGTCTCAAGAGTTGAAATTGAGCGCACTCGCGATCAGGTCGTGGTCCACCTGCACACGTCACGCCCGGGTATTATTATCGGTCGTAAGGGGCAGGAGGTTGACCGCCTCAAGGCCGAGATGGAAGCTCTGACAGGCCGCCATTTAGATCTGAAGATCGTAGAAATCAACCATCCAAACCGAAATGCGTCTCTGGTCGCTCAGGATATTGCTCAACAGTTGTCAAAGCGGGGCTCTTTCCGCCGCACAATCAAGCGTGCACTTGAGCAGGTCATTGAAGCTGGTGCTAAGGGTATTAAGGTCCAACTGTCGGGGCGTCTCGGCGGTGCGGAAATGTCTCGGTGTGAAAAAGCAAGCAGGGGTTCGGTCCCGCTTTCGACACTAAGAAGGCACATCGATTATAGTCTCGCTGAGGCTAACACAAAGATGGGCGTGATTGGCGTGAAAGTATGGATCGATCTCGGCGACTATAGTGAGGAGTTAACTGATGGCCCTGATGCCAAAACGGGTAAAGCATCGCAAAAGCCAAAGAGGTCGTATAAAAGGTAATGCGACTCGCGGCAACAGGGTGTCGTTTGGTGATTTTGGCCTACAGGCTGCTCAGCCAGGACATATCACAGCTCAGACGATCGAAGCCTGCCGAATTGCGATCATGCAGTACATTCGTGGAGAGGGGAAGCTCTATATACGAGTGTTCCCTCATAGATCTGTCACGTCTCGCCCACTCGAAACACGAATGGGTAAAGGTAAAGGTGACCCAGACCATTGGGTTGCTGTTGTAAAGCCTGGGACGGTCATGTTCGAAGTTGCTGGTGTATCGCTTGATGCTGCAAAAGAGTGTTTCGCGCGTGTAGCTTATAAGCTGCCCGTGAAAGTTAGATTAGTTGGTCGACAGCTTGGGGCAGGATCGTAGGTCTGGCTATGGCGAACACAAAACAACTTAGAGACATGACAACAGATCAGTTGCAGCACGAACTGACTGAGGCGAGGAGAAATTTCCTTGACCGTTCAGTGCGTACTTCGGCTTCTCAGGATGAGACAGGGCCTAGTCGCATACAGCTGCGACGAAGCATTGCGAAAATACGTACAATTCTTCGTGAGCGTGAAATCGAAGCCTGAAAAGGGTGGTCCGTTGAAACAAACACTGATTGGTATCGTTACCAGCACAAAATCTTCGAAGACCCTGCGAGTGGAAGTGCCACGTAAAGTGCGGCATCCGCTTTATGGGAAAATCGTGAGCCAGAGAACTATCTGCCATGCTCACGATGAGAATGAAGAAGCACAGGTCGACGATCGGGTAGAGATCGTCGAAAGCAGGCCGCATTCTCGTCTTAAGCGATGGGAATTAGTTAAAGTGCTTTCACGCCACTAACTGCTTGCGTGGTGAGACTTTTTCGGTCTCGAAAGCTTGTATATTGACTAGGGAATGTTTCGATGATCCAGATGCAGACAGTGCTGGATGTGGCTGACAATAGCGGCGCTAAAGTTGTGCGTTGCATCAAGGTTCTTGGTGGCACAGGAAAACGCGTTGCCGGACTGGGTGAAGTGGTTGTCCTGAGTGTCCAGAAAACGGTCCCAGGAGGCGCAATTAAAAAAGGCCAAGTCGTGCGTGGCGTCATCGTGCGTTGTCGAAAGGCAACTCGGCGACCAGACGGGTCTTACGTTCGGTTTGACCGAAACGCTGTCGTTATTGTGGACGCAGATGGGAATCCCCGAGGAACGCGAATCTTCGGTGCTGTAGCTCGCGAGCTTCGCGAGCGCAGATTCATGAGAATCATCAGCTTGGCAAGCGAAGTCGTCTGATTCGGATGCTGAGTTTTAAATACGCTTTGACGCATAAGGCAATCGGAAGATGGCACGAGTACAGCAACGATATCAAACTGAGATTATCCCGGCTCTAGCGAAAGAGCTTGGACTCAAGAATAATCTGGCTGTTCCGCGTATTGAGCGGGTCGTCGTTAGTATGGGTATTTCGAATTCTCATACCGACAGGAAGCGACTTGAGCAGTCGGCGGAACAGTTGGGTGTCATAACCGGGCAGAAGGCAAAGATCACCCGCGCAAGGCGTTCTATCGCAAACTTCAAGCTGCGTGAAGGAATGGAAATTGGTTGCTGTGTGACTCTTCGACGTGCGAGGATGTGGGAATTCCTCGATAGGCTGATTTCAATTGCTCTGCCTCGCGTGCGAGACTTTCGGGGACTCAACGACAAGGCGTTCGATGGGCGTGGAAACTTCAGCATGGGACTAACAGAACAACTCGTGTTCCCAGAAGTTGACGTCGACAAAGCAACTTTCGTACAAGGTATGAATATAACGGTTGTTACTACAGCGACAACGAACGACCAGGGACGTGCACTTCTGAGGGCTATTGGGTTCCCATTCCAGAAGCCTGAAGTTACTAACTGAACAGTCAAGGCCGGCATCTGCTGGTGATCTGAGAGCTTGGGGAGCCGTAAGAAGTGGCAAGTAAGTCGAAAATCGCGAAATCCAAAAGAACGCCGAAGTTTAGCAGTCGCATTCAGCGCCGTTGCGAACTTTGTGGACGACCGCGAGCAGTTTATCGAAAATTTCATGTCTGCCGAATCTGTTTCCGGAACTTATGCCTTGATGGTGTGGTTCCTGGTGCCAGAAAAGCCAGTTGGTAAGCGGCGTCTGGAGAATATTATGCACAGTGATCCAATTGCTGACATGCTGACGCGAATTAGAAATGGCGTCTCAATTGAGCGACCATTCGTTGACGTGCCCTATTCAAAATTGAAACATAGTGTTGCGGATGTTTTGCAACGAGAAGGTTTCATCTGGGACGCAGAGATTGTCGAAGGAGAGCCCGTTCGTACACTTCGAGTTAATCTTAAGTATGGACCGAACGGAGAAATGGTCATCAACCATATTCAACGAGTAAGTCGACCTGGACGCCGGGTTTATGCTGCAGCATCCGAAATGAATCGGGTTCGGCATGGAACGGGTATCACTGTCGTAACTACGCCCCAAGGTGTTCTAAGTAATCGCGAAGCACGCAAAGGCCATGTTGGTGGCGAAGTGCTCGCTGAGGTCTGGTAATTCAGCGCAGATTTCGTGCAAAGCATGTAACACGTCTGTATCGAGAGTTGATATGTCGCGTATCGGAAAAAAGCCAATCGAGTTCCCGGCAAATGTCGAGGTCTCGTTGAACGGTCGAGAGATTTGTGTTAAAGGCCCGAATGGCAACCTGCAGTGGCAACATCCCGAAGGGGTCAGTGTCGCTGTTGACAGTGAGTCACGTCGAGTCACTGTTTCTCGTGACTCCGATACGGGCACATTACGTGCTTTCCACGGCCTCACACGAGCACTTGTGAATAACATGGTCGTCGGCGTCGTTGAACAGTTCGAGAAGCGGCTGGAAATCCAAGGTGTCGGCTACCAAGCGACACTAAGTGGCGGTGAGCTTAGATTGCAGGTAGGGTTTTCACACTCGGTTGACCTTAAGGTTCCGTCAGATGTTGACTGCTCGCTTGTGAGCCCAACGTTGATTGTTGTGAAAGGGTGCAACAAACACTCCGTCGGCCAATTCGCAGCAAACATACGAGCCGTTAGGCCGCCGGAGCCCTACAAGGGCAAAGGAATTCGTTATCAGGGCGAGCACGTTCGCCGAAAGGCCGGTAAGGCATTCGGCTCGAAATAGTCTTGGGGCGACAGGCAAACAACAGTCAGTAAATAAATTACGCGTGCGGGGAAGACGGCAATGGTGAGCAATATCAAGCGGCAGCAGTTGCGAAGGAAGAGACGCGTTAATCGTGTCAGAAACGCAATTCGTCGTTGTTCGACGCGACAGTATCGGCTGTCAGTCTTTCGAAGCAACAGCAACATCTACGCTCAACTTATCGATGACGAAAAGGGAGTAACGGTTTGCGCGGCCAATACTCTGCAAAACAATCCGTCAACAGGGAACGGTGGGAGTGTTGCTGCAGCCACCGAAGTCGGTACTCGCATTGCAGAGCTTGCTGCGGCGTTGAATATTAAAGAAGCGGCACTCGATCGAGGCGCCTATCGTTATCATGGTCGTATTGCAGCCTTGGCGGATGCAGCTCGGGCGGCTGGACTGAATCTATAAATTGGTTGACGGAATTCTCGCGTTCAATTGGATGCGAGTTTGGAGGAAGTAATGTCTGAAGTTGCAAGTCGGCAAGAATCTGCTGAGCACGTGGTTTCAATTCGTCGTTGTGCCTGTGTCGTTAAGGGTGGACGCCGATTCAGCTTCACTGCCCTTGTCGTTGTTGGTGACCGAAACGGGCGTGTGGGGTGGGGTTACGGAAAGGCTCCAGAAGTACCCCAAGCTGTCGAGAAAGCTGTAAAGCAAGCTGAGCGTAAACTTGACACTGTTTGCTTGAAACAGATTGAGCCAGGCGTGACTGTTCCTCACGAAATTGTCGGTCGCTATGGCGCGGCGCGTGTTTTATTGATTCCAGCTAGACCGGGAACCGGCGTTATCGCAGGAGGCTGTGTTCGTTCTGTCCTGGACGCGGCAGGGATTACGGATATCCTAACAAAGAGTCAGGGCTCAAATAACCCGCTTAACTTGGTAAAAGCAACACTTAATGGCCTAAGCCAGCTTCAGGCGCTAGAAGATGTTCAGCGACTTCGAGGCGTAAGGCTGTAGGTTCAATAGCTTGGACGATGGCTGACTACTGCCATCAGGAGAAACTAATGGTCAGCCTTTCTGACATCAATCAAGACATCGTTCGACACAAACGTAAACGTCGTGTAGGGCGAGGTAACGGCAGTGGATACGGTAAAACGGCCGCTCGTGGAGAGAACGGCGCTGGCAGTAGAGCTGGCAACCGCCGCAGACGTGGATACGAAGGTGGCCAGATGCCACTATTTCGGCGCGTTGCGAAGCGTGGATTTTCGAATGCTGCGTTTGCGAGCGAGATTATTGTAATTAACGTCGATCAGTTAGAGACACGTTTTGAGGATGGACAGAACGTAACACTCGCTGACCTGAAGAAGGCGTTCTCTCTTTCGCGAAAAGTAGAAGTCAAGATTCTCGGGCGAGGTGAGCTGACAAGAAAATTAAATGTGTGTGCGAACGCCTTCTCGGCATCAGCTGAGGCAGCGATTACTGCCGTCGGTGGTTCTGTGGTTCGCGTTTGACGCCCAATAGGAACTTGACTGATGGTCGAGAAGTTCTTGCTACTGTTTAAGATTCCGGAACTTCGTCGGAAACTTCTGCTGACTGTGATCCTGCTTGCTGTATATCGGATGGGCTTCTGGATTCCGCTGCCCTTTGTTGATCAGGCAGCGATGCAGGAGAGTATCCAGAAGATGCAGGAAGGAAGCGATTCTGGCTTCGGTCAGGTCATGCAGATAGTTGCGCTGTTTTCAGCTTCACGAGTCGGTAACGCAACGATCTTCGGATTGGGGATCATGCCGTACATATCGGCATCAATCATCTTCCAGCTATTGGGCCAAGTCTATCCGCCGCTCGAAGCCCTTCAGAAGGAAGGTGAGTCCGGGCGAAAAAAAATCAACGAATACACGCGTTACGCCACTGTGGTTATCTGTCTTGGGCAGAGTTTTTTCTGGATTAAGGCTTTATCGAGTGGAGGTTTGCTAGGTGCAAATGTGATCCTCGATTCGTGGGATTTCTGGTACTGGCATGTAGTCGGCGCACTTTGGATGACGACTGGGACTGTCGTTCTTATGTGGATCGGCGAGCAGATCGACGCGTATGGACTGGGTAACGGAATCAGCTTGTTGATCATGGCTGGTATTGTTGCTCAAATGCCGGCAGGTGGAGCAATGCTCTTCGAGCCGGCACTGAGAAATGGCGTCCGAATTGGCACAGACACTGGCATCGAGCGATTTCTGATGTTGGGTGCAGTCTTTGTTGGCGTAGTAGTCTGGGTGGTTCTCATCACGCAGGGTCAGCGGCGAATTCCAATACAAAGCGCAAAGCACGTCCGGGGGCGTCACCAGGTTGGCGGACAAAGGCAGTTCCTGCCACTGAGACTCAACCAGGCTGGCGTAATGCCAATTATTTTTGCGTCAAGCCTTCTAATGTTCCCTTATATGATATTTAATTGGCTGGCACAGGTAGTTGACAGCCGGCTAATCACGATTCTGGCTCAGGCATTTGGCGGAGGCCGGGGGTATATCTACTCGATGTGCTACATCGGGTTGATCTACTTTTTCTGTTATTTCTGGACGGCCATCACTTTTAATCCACGCGAGATTGCCGCAAATTTGAAAGATCACGGTAGCTTCATTCCTGGCTATCGTCCTGGTGCACGTACATCGAATTACTTAGAGTCCGTGATGGTGCGGATTACTTACGTCGGCGCAGCGTTCCTATCGCTGATTGCGGTGATTCCAACGCTCATTGCAAGTTCGATGGGAATTGACCCGCTGATTGCGAGTTTCTACGGTGGCACAGGACTTCTGATTGTTGTTTCCGTCGCACTTGACTTGGTACAGAAGATCGATAGTCATCTGATCACGCGGAACTACTCTGGACTACTTGAGTCCGATAATTGATTTAAACTTCAGTAGGATTGAGTAATGAAGGTTCGGTCCAGTATCAAACGAATATGCGAGCAATGTAAGATTGTTCGACGCCGAGGCAAGGTGTATGTGATTTGTCCGGCCAATCCGAAGCACAAGCAGAGGCAGGGATAGGATAATGCCACGTATTCTCGGGGTAGACGTACCAAACGACAAACCGACCTATATAGCACTCACCTATCTCTATGGTGTGGGCACGGTCACTTCAATTTCTCTGTGCTACGAGCTTGGTGTTGATCCGCAGGCTAAAGCGTCAACGCTGAGCGAAGATGACATTGCACGGATTAACACTCATCTCGACAAAGAGTTGACCGTAGAGGGTGCGCTGCGGCGAAAAGTTCAACAGGACATTTCTCGATTGCGAGAGATTCGCTGTTATCGGGGAATCCGGCATCGCCGGGGTTTACCGGTCAGAGGACAGAGAACGAGGACGAATGCTCGTACGCGTAAAGGTGTTAAGAAGACGGTAGCTGGGAAGAAGGGCGTAAAGGATATGAAACACTAAACTAATCCGATGATGGATCATTTAGTGACAATTCCGTAGACCCCGAAAGCAAATACGATGGCAAAAGTAAAACGAAAAAAGATCAGAAAAAACGTCACTAAGGCTGTAGCTCACGTGAAGGCCACCTTTAATAATACATTGGTGACTATTACCGACACCAGCGGGGATGTTCTTTGTTGGGCAACAGCTGGGACGTCCGGTTTTAAGGGTAGTCGAAAAAGCACGCCTTTCGCTGCTCAGCGTGCGGCAGAGATATGTGCCGAACGTGCTGCAAAGCACGGCGTGAAGGAAATTGAAGTTCGAGTCAAGGGCCCGGGTGCTGGACGCGAAAGTGCGATTACTGGCCTTCAGTCGGCAGGAATCAGCGTTAAGGTGATAGAGGATGTGACTCCGCTACCTCATAACGGCTGTCGTCCACCTAAGAAGCGACGAGTCTGAAGCTGATTAACGTTATTGGATTACCCGTTTTGAATTATCGATTGAGCTGGAGGAAGCCGTAATGAGAATTCGCTGGAGGGGATTTGAGCTTCCTAGCCGCGTTGTACCCGAGCAGGATAGCTTGACTTCGACTTATGGAAGGTTTGTGGTAGAGCCGTTTGAACGAGGCTTTGGTCACACGATCGGAAATAGTCTTCGACGCATCTTGCTATCAAGCCTCGAAGGCGCTGCCATCACCCAAGCGCGAGTCCAGGGTGTCAAGCACGAATTTACAGCGATTCCTGGGATTGTTGAGGATGCCACTGAGATATGCCTGAATCTTAAGTCGGTCGTTTTGAAGCACCACGGCTCAGGCCCGAAAACTGTGCGTATCGACAAACATGAGCGCGGCGTCGTTACTGCGGGAGATATAATCTGTGACGACCAGATTGAGATCGTCAATCGAGACTTGGTCATTGCAACAATGACTGATGACGTTCCGTTTAGCATAGAGTTGTCAGTGGAGACAGGTCGTGGCTATGTGCCAGCGATTGAGCGTTATAACGACGGAGTCGAGCCCGGCGTAATTCCGTTGGATGCAAGTTTCTCTCCGGTGGTTAGAGTTCGCCATCGCGTCGAGGAGACTCGTGTTGGCCAGCGAACGAACTACGATCGACTTATCTTGGAGATATGGACGAACGGGACGGTTTCGCCGGAGATGTCGCTCGTTGAGTCAGCCAAAATCATGCGAAAGCATCTCAATGCTTTCATTTCCTACCGTGAGCCAGGTCCCGAGGTGGCTCCGGAAGGTGGTCTCAAAGGTATGATGGAAGCGACGGGGTATGCACCTATTGATTTAGAGCTGGAAGAGAAACTTGGCCAGAGTCTGGCAGAATTGAATCTTTCGGTTCGCGCGACCAATTGCTTGGAGTCCGAGGGGATCAATACTGTTCGCGATTTGGTTTCGCGGTCAGAGGATCAGCTTTTGCAGGTTCGCAACTTCGGCGAAACAACGCTGGTCGAAGTGAGGGAGCAGCTCGGCTTGATCGGGCTTAGACTTGGGATGAAAGTTCCTCAGCAGAATCGTGGTTAGTCATACGCGAGTTCTGATTACCATTTACATCGTTTTGCTCTGATGTGTGAAGGTTGAGTCATGCGGCACCGTATGAAGGGTCGGAAGCTTGGTAGGAACGGTTCGCACCGTAAAGCGATGTTCCGTAACATGGCTGCGAGTTTAATTAAAACTTTGGATCAGGATGCAGATGGCGAAGCGTCGCCTAAGGTTCCTGGCCGAATTATTACTACTACGCAGAAGGCAAAAGAGCTTCGGCCTCAGATTGAACGACTCGTAACTATCGCTCGCCGAGCTGCGGTAATCGAGGAAGAGGCGAATCAGTTCGCGATAAACGCTGAGCGAGGCTCTGACGAGTGGAAAGAGTGGAGACAGTCAGACCGGTGGACCGAGTGGAGCCAGGCAATTGCTCCTGCGGTCGCGATGCGCCGGCGTGCTTACGCCGCACTTCGTGATCACCATGCCGTGTCCATTCTCTTTTCCGTTCTGGCTGAACGTTTTGCGGATCGCGATGGTGGATACACGCGGATACTCAAATTGGCGAAACCTCGTCTGGGAGATGCCGGACAGAGAGCTTTGATAGAGTTCGTCGGCAACAATGATCGAGTTCGCCCTACAAAAAGAAAAGCTAGCCTGTCGGTTCAGGATGTGAATGCGGATCAGATCGGCTCGTCTGTTTCTGAAGAGGAGCCAAGCAAGTAACATAGTCTTGCAGGTAAGCACGCACACTTCCAGAAGGTCAAGCCAATCGCATGAAGAGCAGACAGATTTTAGCACTTGGATTCGGTAAGCTGAAACTATCGTCAAGAGTCGTGGCCTGAGGCCGGGGCAGGTGGTGTATCCTTGGCAGGTTCCGACGACGAATAGTTTCCTTGGATGACCAAGGGGATCTGGTGGGAGATTGTCCCGTGACGTGTTTAAAGTTCCGGTGACGGCGGATTGTTAGAATCACGTTACGCTGCGGTTGCCTGTTGGACAAGTTGCTCGTCTTTGATCGGTTCTTCCAGAGCGGCTTTCAGAATCCAGAGTTGTTCATAGCCCATGATTCGTCGGTAGTTCTTTGAGCTAGCTTCGAATGATGCCGCCGCCCAACGCAGGACCATCTTGCCGTTCTGCCAGTTCTTCACGCGTTGCATTCGGTGACGGATTGCACTGTGGCCGTTGTCGATCAGGTTTGTTGTCCCGAGGCATCGACGAAGTTGAGACGGCAGACACAGGCGGTTGATCGTGAACATCTCGCTCAGGCCTTCGCGGAGACTGTCGGCAGCGGCAGGCCAGTCACGTTCCAGCCATTCGGCGTACTGCTTGAGTTTCGGCATGCCCTCATCGGCGTCGAGTTTCCAGGCCGCTTTGATCGTGGATTTCGCCTGATCATGCTGATCCTTCGGAAGATGTCCCAGAACATTTTTCAGCTTGCGATTGCGAAATCGCTGCACCGGCTGGCTGTCACAAGCCCCGATTGATGGCCTTCCTCAAAGCCTTTGCTCCATCGATCACAAGTAGCCTTCGAGCGAAGGCGTCCAGGCCGCGTCCGGCAAGGTCTTCGAGTAATGCGGTAGCGACCTCGGCGTTCGAGTTATTGTCAGAAGTTGACGGGGTGGCAAAAAGGGGCTGATTTTCGCTTGTTACTGATACCTTCGGGCTGGAGAGTTGGTTGACGGGATGCGGTCGGGGAAGCAACTGTGCTTGCTGATTGCCGCGTCGGCGTTGTTTCGACTGTAATTGTGGCCCATTTCAAAGGCGTGTTGGGC